>NZ_JAIQXR010000018.1:0-97564 GCF_020166615.1 Sphingobium sp. 3R8
AATCGGCCGCCAACCGTCGTCGATTAACTCGCAGCCAACGGCTCCGCGCAAACGCGCCCTATGCCGCCTTCCCCTTCAGCGCCTTCTGTCGCCGCCTCTGCACCGACGAGCCGATCCCCAGCGCCTCGCGATATTTGGCCACGGTGCGGCGGGCTATGTCCATGCCCTTGGCGCGGAGCAGGTCGACCAGCGTGTCGTCGGACAGGATCGCCTGCGGGTCTTCGGCGCCGATCAACGCCTTGATGTGGCTCTTGACCGCTTCGGCGGAGACGGAACCGCCATCGCCGCCCGATGACGACACGCCGCTGGTGAAGAAATATTTCAGTTCGTAGAGGCCGCGCGGGCAGGACAGATATTTGTTGGAGGTCACGCGGCTGACGGTGCTTTCGTGCATGCCGATCGTGTCGGCCACCGCGCGCAGCGTCAGGGGCTTGAGGTGCGCGACGCCCTGCTGGAAAAATGCCTCCTGGCTGCGCACGATCTCGCTCGCCACCTTGATGATCGTCTTCTGCCGCTGGTCCAGCGCCTTGACCAGCCAGTTGGCGCTGGCGAGGCAGTCGGCCAGCCAGGCCTTGGCGCTCTTGTCCTGCGGGCCGGTGGCCAGTTCGACATAATAGCTGCGGTTGACGAGCAGGCGGGGCAGGGTGGCGCTGTTGATCTCGATGGCCCAGCCGTCCTTGGCCGGGCGCACGAACAGGTCGGGCGTGACCGGGGCGACGCGATCATCGGCGAAGCGCAGGCCGGGCTTGGGATCGTAACCGCGCAACTCCGCGATCATGTCGGCCATATCCTCTTCGTCCACGCCGCAGATGCGGCGCAACTGGGGCAGCGCGCCCTTGGCGAGCAAGTCGAGATTGGCGAGCAGGCGGGCCATACAGGGATCGTGGCGGTCGGCTTCCTTGGCTTGCAGGGCCAGGCATTCGGAGAGACTGCGCGCGCCGACGCCGGTGGGATCGAATGTATGGATGACGCCCAGCACCCGTTCGACGTCGAACAGGGGGACGCCCAGGCCGTGGGCGGTCTGGAGCAAATTGGCCTCCAGATAGCCGGCCTCGCTGATCTGGCCGATCAACTGGGTGGCGATGAACAGGTCCATGCCTGACAAGGCGGCGCGGGCCTGCCCCATCAGATGTTCCTGAAGGCCGGTGTCGGGCGCGGCGAAACTGTCGAAGTCGGGTGCATCTTCGCTATAGCCGCCCGACAGCGCGTCCATGCCGCCGCCGCTGGCGCCATGCGCGTCGGCCATGCGGTCTCCCGGTCCGTCGTCGATGAAGCTGTCCGCGCCATGATCGACGTCGAGCGGGCTGTCGGCGCCGCCCAGCCCCTGTGCGATCAGATCGTCGGTGGCGCCCGTTTCGGCGGAAAGCGTGGGGGCGTCCACGCTACGGTCGATGCCGTCGGGGGCGGTGGCCGCGTCTTCGCCGCCGCCCGATTCGAGCAGCGGGTTTTTTTCCAGCTCGCCTGCGACGAACGCTTCGATTTCCAGATTGGACAGCGCCAGCAGCTTGATCGCCTGCTGGAGCTGGGGCGTCATGACGAGCGACTGGCTCTGGCGAATGTCCAGGCGTGGCCCGAGCGCCATTATCGCGCTCCCCGATCGCAAAGGAGAGTGCGCGCGATCATCATATCAAAGCTGGAAATTCTCGCCCAGATAGAGGCGGCGGACGTCGGCATTGGCGACCAGTTCGGTGGGGTTGCCCGCGAACAGCACCTGGCCGTCATAGATGATGCAGGCGCGGTCGACGATTTCCAGCGTCTCGCGCACATTATGGTCGGTGATGAGGACGCCGATGCCGCGCGTCTTCAAATCCTTCACCAGATCGCGAATGTCGGCGATCGAGAGCGGATCGATGCCCGCGAAAGGCTCGTCCAGCAGCACGATCGACGGGTTGGCGGCCAGGGCGCGGGCGATTTCGCAGCGACGGCGTTCGCCGCCCGACAGCGCCATCGCCGCCGAATCGCGCAGCCGGGCGAGGCCGAATTCGTCGAGCAACTGTTCCAGCCGGGCGTCGCGGGCGGACTTGTCCGGCTCGGCCAGCTCCAGCACGGCGCTGATATTCTGCGCGACCGTCATGCCGCGGAAGATGGAGGTTTCCTGCGGCAGATAGCCCAGGCCCAATATCGCGCGGCGATACATGGGCAAGTTGGTGATGTCCTGCCCGTCCAGCACGATGCGGCCATGATCGGGACGGACGAGGCCCATGACCGAATAGAAGCAGGTCGTTTTGCCCGCGCCGTTGGGGCCGAGCAGGCCGACGACTTCGCCCTTGCCCACGGTCAGCGACACGTCGGAGAGGACGACGCGCTTGTCATAGCTTTTGGCGATCGAGATGACCGACAGGCCGTCGCTCACTTCCTGCGGGATTTGCGGGCGTTGCGCCGTCCGTTCCGGGGTCATCACGTCGTCCATGCGTCTTGTCCTTGCAGCCCTTTGACCAAGCATCCCTTGAATTTCGGAACGCATAGGGCGGTTGGCAAGCTTTGTGCATGGGATTGCCGTCGGGGCAAGGGGAAAATGTGCCGATGCGAGGCGATAGGGCGGCGGGTGGCGTCAGCGATCCCAGTTGCGCAAGGCCGGCCCCAATGCCCGTTCCAGCGGTTCCAGCCAGCGGGCGAAGCGATGCCAATGGTCGACCCCGCCGGTGAAGATGGGCTGGCGCACCTGTTCGCTGCTGGCGGTCCGCACCGCGCGCTTGTTGGTCCAGAAGGCGAGACAGGCCTGTTCGAACGGCAGGTCGAGATGGGCGAGCAGGCGCGCGACCTCGCCCGGCGTGTCGGCGACCATCTGTTCGTAGAGGACAGGATGGACCCGGCCAGGCGCGGCGGCGTCGAAGGCGGTCATAAGGGCGACATAGTCGCGATAATAAAGGCCGATGTCGGTCAGGTCGTAGCTGAATGCCTGGCCGCGGGCGAAATGCTGTTTCCAGGCCGAGTAGCCGCAGGCCATCGGATGGCGGCGGGCATCGATGATGCGGGCGTTGGGCAGGATCAGCCGGATCAGGCCGACATGCTGCCAGTTGTTGGGCATCTTGTCGATGAAGTGCGGCCGGTCGGTGTGGCGGTGGATGCGGGTGCGGTCGATATATTCCTCGCCCAGCCGGAGCCGGTCGGCGGGAGTGAGGGAGGCGATCATCGCGGCGAAATCGGGAAATTCGCCGTCGTCCACGCGCGATTGGAGGCGGCTGGCGATCATCATCATCTCCGGCAGCTCCATCGTGCCTTCGACCATGCTGTGGCTGGAGAGGATCTGTTCGACCAGCGTCGATCCCGCGCGCGGCAGGCCGACGATGAAGATCGGGTCCGACGCCGTGCAGCCGCCAGTGCCTTGGGCGGCGAAAAAGGCGCTGGTGAAGGCATCGCGCGCCGCGGCGACTTCGGCGGAAAATTCGGCGGCGTCGTGGCGGATCATCGTGCGGCGGAGGCGGTTGCCCCGGTCGTAATGGCCAAAGGCGGCTTCGTCCTCGCCCGCATCCTCCAGCGCCTTGCCCAGCGAGAAATGGAGGTGGAAGATGTCCTCCTGCCGGGTCGCCCGATCGGGGGCGAGGGTGGCGAGCGCGCGTTCCATCGTCGCGATGTCGGGCGCGTCCAGTTGCACCGTCTTGAGGTTGGCGAGGCTCCACCAGGCTTCGCCCATGGTCGGCTGGTGCGCCACCGCCTGGCGATAGGCGTGGACGGCGTCCTCCTGCCGCCCCAGCGTCTTGAGCGCATGGCCCAGATTCTGCCAGACCTGTGGCTGGTCGGGCTTGAGGGCGAGCAGCCGTTCGTAGATCGCGCGGGCGCCGTCCTGATCGCCCAGCCGCACCAGCACGGAGGCGCGGATCAGGTCGTAGCCGGGATGCTTCATCGGCGAGGCGGCGAGGATGTCGGCATGGTCCAGCGCCTCGGCCAGCCGGTTGTTCTGGAGCAGCAGGCGGATGAGGAAGTCGCGCGCCAGGTCGAAGCCGGGGGCAAGCGCGACGGCGCGTTCGACCAGCGCCAGCGCCGCGCTCATGTCGCCGCGCCGCCACTGGATTTCGCCGGCCATGCGCACCGCGGGCGGATCGTCGCGTCCGGCGATGCGCGCGGCGGCGGTGTCGAGATCGCCTGCGTTCATCGCCATGGCCGCTTCGAGCAGGATGCGGTCGCGGGACGAGGCGTGGACGCCCGACAGGTCGGCGCGCCAGGCGTCCTGTTCCCGCCCGATCTGGCGCAACTGCGTCGAGAGCAGGAACCAGCCGGGGGCGAGAGCGGGCTGTTGCCGCAGCAGGCTTTCCAGCAGGGCGATGGCGCCGGCGTGATCGCCCGCCGCAGCCGCGGCCTGCGCCGACGCCCAGGACGAAGGGGGCGGGCGATCGATCGTGCCGGCAGCGGTCGAAACAGGGTGCATCGTCTGTCCTATTTCCTTTCGGTGCTGCAGCATGAACGCGATTTTGCGGCGGCGCAACAATCTATGGGAGGCGGCGCAACTAAGCTGTTGACTCCTGCTTTCGTTGCCGCATTATCAAAGCTGGACGATCGTCATGGAATGGGGAAAGTCCAAGGGGTAGTCATAGAATCATGGATGTTGCGCGGTCGCGCGACGGGTCTGGAAACCATCCGGTTTCTGGCCGCGGAGGCCTGTGCCTTTGCGAGGGCCGGCGGAAGAATATGCCCGCAAGGGCAGGGTGCAGTGCGTCATAAACATGCGGGCAAGCCGCGGGACAGGGAGAGTGAGGCGAAGGGCGCGGTTTATCCAAGGGGGAGTCAGAACAAGATGAAAGTCCCGTCGCGTCGTCGGTCGCAGTTGATGAAGATTTTGGGAGTGACCACCATATTGGCCGGCCTGGCCGGGCCAGCCGTCGCCTTTGCCGCCGAAGCGGCTGAGCAGGTCGCACCCGATCCGGCCGCCATTGCCGCTGCCGACGATGCCGGTGGCGGCCTTACCGAAATCGTCGTCACCGCGACGCGCAGCGCGCAGTCGATCCAGAAGGTGCCCATCTCCATGCAGGCGCTGGGCGCCGAGACGCTGGCGGAGCGGCAGGTCAAGGGCTTGAGCGACTTCGCCACGCTGCTGCCGTCGGTGTCGTTCGAAGGGATCGGGCCGGGCCGCAACACCGCCTTCTTCCGCGGCATCGTGCCGGCGGGCGGCGCTTACGCCTCGGTCGGCTATTATCTCAACGACATTCCGATCACCGGTACCGAAGTCCCCGATATCCATGCCTACGATCTGGAGCGCGTCGAAGCGCTGTCCGGGCCGCAGGGTACGCTCTACGGCGCGGGATCGCTGTCGGGCACCATCCGCCTGATCACGAACAAGCCCAATCTGGACAAGTTCGAATTCGGTTACGACGTCGAAGCCAATAAATATGGCAAGGGCGATTTCGGCGGCCAGCTGGAATCCTATGTCAACGTGCCGCTGAGCGATACGATGGCGGTCCGGGCCATGGGCTATTATCGCCGCGACGGCGGCTATATCGACAATACGTTCAACAACGGCACGTTCAACGATGGCCGCCCGGCCGTCTATAATCTGGGCGACAATAATCCCAACACCACCTACGCGCTGAGCAACGCCGCGATCGCCAAGGATGATTATAACACGATCAAGGAATTTGGCGGCCGCTTCCAGTTGCTGTGGCAGCCGGTCGATGGATGGGACATCACGCCGGAAATCACCGCGCAGAAACAGGTGTCGAACGGCTATTTCGGCTATGACCCGCGCGTCGGCGACCTGGAAGTCCATGATTATGACCAGACCAGGAATGACGACCGCTGGTATCAGGCGGCGCTGTCGATCCATGGCCATATCGGGGACTGGGACGTCGTGTCCGCGACCGGTTATTTCAAGCGCCGTACCCGCACGCTGAATGACTATACCTATTATACCGTCACCTATGACGGCTTCGGCGCGGGCTATGAAAGCTATCTGCAGTTTTTCGACAATTGCACCGGAACGGGCGCGGCGCAGCAATGCGCGATGATCAACCCGACCCAATATTATCATGCCGATACGCATCGCAACAAGTTCACGCAGGAACTGCGCATTTCCACGCCCAAGGACTGGCCGTTCGACGTCACGATCGGCGGTTTCTACCAGCGGCAGAAGAATGAGCTGAACACCAGTTACGCCATTCGCGGGCTGGATACGATCACCGGCTATACCGCGACCGGCGGCGGCGATGTCGCGGGCGGATTGATCGGCGTGCCCGCGATGTACGGCATCGCCTATGACGAGGACGGCAATCCCTATTTCGACACGACCGACGTCATCAATCCGAACGGCAATCCGCTCGGCACGATGTTGCTCGGGACGCAGGCGGTGAAGGGCGACGCCTTCTACTTCGTCGAGCAGAACCAGCTCTATCATGACAAGGCGATCTTCGCCGAAGGCCATTATAACATCACGCCCACGCTGAAACTGACCGGCGGCATCCGTTATTTCTGGACCGACTATAAGGTGAAGGGCTTTGCCGGCGTCGCCGGATCGGCGGCCGGCGTGGGCTGTACGACGCCCCTGCCCGACGACGAGCGCCTGACCTGTATCAACACCAATACCAATGCAGCCGACGGCACCGGCCGCTACAAGGAGGATGGCGAGACCCACAAGATCGCGCTCGACTGGCAGTTTCAGCCCGACAAGATGGTCTATTTCAATTATTCGACCGGTTTTCGACCCGGTGGGTACAACCGGCCGCTGCGCATCCGCAGCCTGGGCAAGATCGTGGACGTCGCCCCGTTCGAATCGGAAAAGCTGACCAATTTCGAGCTGGGCGTGAAGACCACCTGGAACAATATGTTCCGCTTCAACGCCGCTGTCTATTACGAGAAATGGAACAATATCCAGTATAGCGTCGTGGTCGCGGGCGCGCAGGGTGCGGGGATGACCGGCAATGCGGGCAAGGCGGTGGTCAAGGGCATCGAATATGATGCCGACCTGAAACTGGGCAAGTTCACCTTCTCCACCTCCGGCGCGTATAATGACGGCAAGTTGAAGGGGGACTTCTGCAACTTTGCGTTGAATGCCGCCGGGGATGCGATCGGGCAACTTAGCAGTTGCGCACCGGGTGTCGATGTTGGCGCAAATCCGCCGATCCCGTCCGTCGCCGCCGCCGACGGCACACGCCTGCCGCGCCAGCCCAAGTTCAAGGGCAATACATCGATCCGCTACGACACCTATATGGGCGATTACAGCGCCTATATTCAGGGCGCGGCGCTCTACCAGACCGGCGCGACGCAGGACCTGAACGTCGACAGCAATGCGCTGCTGGGCAACACCAAGGGTTTCGTCAGCTTCGATTTTTCCGGCGGGATCAAGAAGGATAATTGGAGCGTGACCCTGTTCCTGCAGAACGCCTTCGACAAGCGGGGGCAACTGACCCGGAACACCTTCTGCTCGATCGACTTCTGTTCGGGATCGTCGCGCACCTTCACGATCAAGCCGCAATTTTTCGGCATCCGCTTCGGCCAGAAATTCTGATCGCGGCGATATTTCCAGGAAATGGGGACCGCCGTCGAATCAGCAGATTCGGCGGCGATTCGCGCGTGGCGGCCACGGGACGTCATCGACGGAGCGTTTATGACATCGGGCCAGTGGAAACCGGCAATCCGGGCCGGGTTAATCCGTAATTCATCCGCCTTTTTGGCGGAATAGCGTGCTTTCCGCCAGTCCTTCAACTCAACCGGGCGGATGCACGACCGGACAGAATCGCATTGCCCGAACGCCCTTCTCCAGCGTCCAACGACGCAGTCATTTTGACTATCAGGAGAATAATATGTCGCCCTCTTTGACGAAAATAGGGGCCCTGACCGCGGTTTTGGTGGGCTCGATGGGCCTGACGGGCTGCGCCACCAAAGGGTTTGTACGCGAACAGGTCGCCACCGTGAACCAGCGCGTCGACGCGCTCGACGCGAAATTGCAGACGACCGACGGCACGGCGCAGCAGGCCTTGGCGGAAGCCCGCGCCGCATCGGGTCAGTCGCAGCAGAACAGCCAGCGGCTCGACCAGCTGAACGGACGCGTCGATGGCGTCGAGCAGCGGATGCAGGAAGCCCAGCGCAAGCGCGCGCGCAACTGATCCGCGCCAATGATACAGGACGGCGGTGTCGTCCTGATCGCTATCGGGCCGGCGCTTCCCTTGGCGTCGGCCCTTTTTGCCGACCCCTCTTTGCGAGAATATTAGATGAAGTTTCCTATGCTGCCGGCGATCGCCTTCTTGGGCGCCGGCTTGGGTCTGACCGCCACCGGACCGGCGCGGGCGGCGGAGACGGGCAAGGCGGCCGCAGCGGCGCCTGCGATAGAGGAAGCGGTCCTGTTGTCGGATGGCGCCACGCGCGTCGCCGATTGGGTCGCCACGGCGAAGGACAATCATGCGCTGCCCTATATCATCATCGATAAGCCGGCCGCCGCCGCCTATCTGTTCGACGCCAGGGGCAAGATGCTGGCCCATGCGCCGGTGCTGATCGGCATCGCGCCGGGGGACGATGCGACGCCGGGCATCGGCAGCAAAAACCTGTCCGAGATCGGACCGGCGGAAAAGACCACGCCGGCGGGGCGTTTTCTGGCGAAATTCGGCGTCGCTGCGGGCAAGCAGCGGGTGTTGTGGGTCGATTATGCGACGTCGGTGGCGCTGCACACGATCCCGCCCGGCAATCCGAAGGACAAGCGCAAGGAACGGATGCTGTCGCCGGGGATCGACGATAATCGCATCACCTTCGGCTGCATCAACGTGCCCAAGATCTTCTACAACCAGAATGTCAGCCCGCGGTTTCGCAAGAAGGGCGGTTATGTCTATATCCTGCCCGACAGCAAGCCGCTGGAAGAGGTGTTTCCCCGGTTGCGGGTGCAGCCTTTCCTCAATGCCGCGGCAAGCAGCGCCGATGCGAGCCTGGCCGGCCAGTAGAGCCTAACCCTGCTGCCCCGGATAGAGCAGGCGCAGCGAGGCGGGCGCGCTGCACTGGCGGATCGCTGCGTCGACATGGCGGGCGCGTTCGGCCCTGAGCGCGGTGGTGGACAGGGGGTGCAGCCGTTCGCGCGCGACCTCCTCGGCGGTGAAGGGCGCGGTGCCGCGCGGCGCGCTGGCCCCGCCCAGCCCGAAGACGACGAAATTCATCATGTCGGCGAGCTGCTGATTATCCTTGATCCGGCTATGTGCGACATTGGGCAGGCGGATCAGATAGGCGCGGGCCGCCGGCGTGCAGAGGAACCAGCCGACCCGCCCACGCAGTTCGGGCAGGCGTGCGGGCGCGGCGCTGCCTGCGACGCCGTGGCAGCCCGCGCATTGTTCGACATAGTCGGCGCGGGCCGTCGCCGGGTCCGTGATCGCCGCGGGCAGCAGGCCCATGGGCGGCAGTGCCGCACGCAGGCCCGCGGTAGCGCCGAGCAGGAGCAGGACGCACAGGATCATCGGCCGCGCCGTTCCGTGCGCCCGCGCAGGCAAGCGCCCCGTGCCACCGTCTGGACTGGGCGCCCGCCTGCGCGGGAACATGGGACGGTCTGACAAGGGCATTATGTTTTAGCTCGCGGCCCCCACCAGCACCGCGGTGGAGCAATGATAGTCCATGCTGCTGGTGCCGAAGCACCAGATCACGTCATTGTTGAGCTGGGGCATGTAGAGCTGGGTTTCGCGATCGGTATTGTCGCAGCCGCACTGGCCGCAGGCGGGCTTGCCGCAACAGTCGCGATAGGCGATGAGATAGGCCTTGCCGTCGTCCGGGTTGATGCAGGTGCCGACCCAGGAGACGGGCGACGGCTCTGCGCCCGGCGGGCAGCTGTGGATGCCGCCGCCGCAGCAGGTGCAGAGCGCGCCGTCGATCGCGCAATAGCGCCAATAGTCGCATTTGCTGTCGTCCTTCGTCTGCGCGCTGCGGGCGAAGAAGGTCTTGCCGTCGGGCGACCGGTCGGGCTTGGCCGCCTCGGCCCGGCTCACCGGCAGCAGCGGGAAGGCCGGGGCGGCGACCAGCGCGGCGCCCAGGCGCGAGAGCATCGAGCGGCGCGAACTGGCCCCGGCGAATGTGCGCAGCAGCTTTTCGCCCATGCTGTCGGCGTCGAATTTTTTCATGGAATGTGCCCCCATTTCTGCCGTCAGGCCGCCTGCGCCTTCAGCCCGCTGATATAATCCTGCACCGTGGCGATGCCCATTTCATGCGCGACCACCAGGCTTTCGAGATGTTCGCGGCTGTTCACCAGCCCCTTGGACAGGATCGCGCCTTCCTCGTCCAGCAGCACCGCGAAGGGCAGCTTGGCGACCGACAAGGCCTGGCCCACTTCCGGTCCATTGAGGAAGGCATGGCCCTCCAGCCCATGCTGCGCGATCATCGCGCGCTGGGTTGCGACATCGTCGTCGCCCACGAAGGTCAGCGCCACGCGTTCGGCGCGGGCGAAGCTGGTCGCCATCGGGATCACCGCCTTGCACAGCGGACATTGCGCCGACACGAAGAGCAGGAGGCGCAGCTTCACGCCATGGGCGTGGCCGCCGACGCTGACCGGCTGGCCGTCGAGCGTGGTGGCGGGGATCGCGCCGATCGCGCCGCCCACTGCCGGGCCGCCGCTGGTGGCGAGCGCACCGGCCGGCGCGACGCGGATGTGCAGCACGCCCACCTGCCGCGCCAGCGCCAGCAGCGCGACGACGAGGCCGACGATGATGATCCAGGACAGGATCTGGGAGACGATCAGCGAAGTCAGCATGGTTATCTCCGATGGGCGGGCGACGCGGCGAGCGCGGCCAGCGACTGGAAGAGCAGGCAGAGAAGCGTGATGGCGACACCGGATGCCAGCGCGGTAGCGATGTCGATCGCGCCGAAGACGGGCGGTACAGGCAGGCGCAACGCCAGCAGCGCAGCGAGCGCGCCGTTGCGGACCACCAGCGGCCAGCCGATCGGGTGGCGCAGCGCGCCATGGCCGCAGCCGCAATCGATATGGCCGCGCCCGCGCGCGATGTTGATCGCCATCGCGCCAGCGAACAGCAGCAGCAGGGCGATGCCGAGCAATGCCGGCCACGGGCGCAGGCCGATCAGCAGCGCCGCGCCGGTCGCGACCTCCACCACCGGCAAGAGGCGTGCGACGGGCATGATCAGTCGCCGGGGCAGCAGGCGATAATTGGCGATCACGCCGGGCAGCAGCGCACGGTGCCGGCACTGATCCACGCCGCCGGCCAGGAACAGCAGGCCGATGGCGATCGAGGCGGCGAGGCCGAACAGGGCCAGTGTTTCTAGGGCCAGCGTCTGTCCCCCCAGCGCCGCCATGGTCAGGATGGCTCCAATACGGTGATGATACCGCCGCCGGCCTTTTCGATCTTATGCTTTTCCTCGCCGGTGGCGACATCCAGCACCTGCACCTCGCCCTTTTCACCGTTCATGTAGAGCAGGGGCTTATCGGTCTGGGACACTTCGATATTGTTCATCGGCTCCTTGAGTACGAAGCGCTTCACCACCTTCTGCGCGGCGATATCGACCTGCCATACTTCGTCGCCCGATGCCTTGTGCGACCAATATTCGCCCTTGTGCATCAGCACGAACATCATGCCGGTCGCGCGGTGGAGCGCCATCGGCTGGCGGCCGCCGGGATACCAGTTGACGTCGAGCGGCTTGGCGTCGCCGACGCGGATGCCGGCCGCCGCCTGGATCGAGAAGGGCGCGGATACGGTCGGCGTCGCACTGATCTTCGCAGTGTAGATCTGGCCGGTATAGGTCAGGAAGGTCGTCTGCTTCTTGATCCGGTCATAGGCGAAATTGTCGAAGATCGGATCGTCGCTGGCCGAGAAGAAGGGCGCCGTATGGGTGATGTCGGCCTTCGTCCCCTTGATCGCGACGGTGGCGAGCGATCCGTCGGAGCAGAGCGCGGAGAAGCCGACGCCCGGATTGGGCATCAGGCTGGCGCAGCCGGGCAGTTCGATCGCGGTGATCAGCTTGCGCTTGACCAGATCGACGATGTTCACGCCCGATGTGGGACTGAAATCATAGACATAGCCGGTCTTGCCATCGTCGCTGATGATGAAATTATTCTTGCGCGACCCGATCAGCAGTCGGCCGGGCATCGGGATTTCGGTGACAAGGTTGAGCGTCTTGCTGTCATAGACGGTGACCATGTCCTGCCGCGTGCCACGGTCGTTTTTCGACCAGATGGTTTCGGAGACATAATAATATTTGCCGGCCGGATCGATCGCCATGTCGGCCAGTCGCCGGGTTTCGACCATGCCCTTCATCTTGCCGCTTTCGCCGTCGAAGATGCTGGTGCCCGGCATATCCCACCCGCCGTCCACGAAAAACCATGTCGGCTTGGGCGGATCGATGGTCATGGTGTCGGATTCTTCCGGCTCCACCGAC
Source organism: Sphingobium sp. 3R8 (assembly GCF_020166615.1). Lineage (NCBI taxonomy): Bacteria > Pseudomonadati > Pseudomonadota > Alphaproteobacteria > Sphingomonadales > Sphingobiaceae > Sphingobium > Sphingobium sp. 3R8. The sequence goes on from NZ_JAIQXR010000018.1 coordinate 12,280, forward strand.
GCCATGGTGTCGGCCGGCGCCGCCTGCGCCATGGCCGCGCTGGCGAGCAGCGATCCGCAGAGGGCGGCGGCGAATATCCTGAAACTGGTCTTCGACATGCTGGCTGATCCCCCTGATCCCTGCTGCGTCGGGAACAAGGTTTGACAGCTGTCCAGATTTGGTCAAGGGGGCGAAACGCCGTAGCAACAAATAAATGTTGCGGTGCGAAAAAGTCAGGCCAGTTCCGGCTCTCTGGCAGGAGCCAGGGCGGCGATATCCGCCGAGGTCGCGGTCCGGGCCAATGTCAGCAGCGACTGGACGGCGAGCGCGGTGAAGGCGGGCATCTTGTCGGCCCAGGGCTTGCCATGGCCCAGGAACGGCGTGGCGCCTTCCATCGTGGCGCTGATGAACAGGGCGACGGTGCGGACGTCATCGGGCGACAGTGCAGGATTGATCGCCGCGACATGGTCGCCGATCACGCCATGGACCCGATCGTAGAAGGCCTTGACCCGGTCGGCGACGAAGGGGTTGTGATTGGCCAGCGCCCATAATTCGGTGAAGAGGTGGGTGGTCCGTTTCGACCCGATATCGTCGAGGCACAGGATGATGACCAGTTTCAGCCGCTCTTCCGCGGTCAGGCCGGGCTTGCGCACGACTTCGTCGAGCAGCTTGCCATAGCTGTCGACCAGTTCGTCCAGGAGCACCTGAATCAGCATTTCCTTGCGCGGAAAATGATAGCTGACATTGCCCACCTTCATGTCGCAGCGCGCGGCGATGCGGCGGATGGTGAAGGCATCCGCCCCCTCGTCGATCAGCACGTCCATCGCCGCCTTGAGAATGGCGTCGACCGTTTCGGTGCCGCGAGCATAGATGCCGGGACGGGAGGGGGGGCGTAACTGCGTCATTTAACTTATTTCGGGCTGTATCATCCCTTTCCTGCGGTGGCCAGAAAAGATGGGCCGGCAATGGAGGGTTCCGGCCTGTCCTTCGTCTTTCACTCTTCAAACAGTTTGAATTCGGCCAGACGGGTCGCTTTGCCCTTTGGTTGCGTGAAGCGCAGGCGGACCTTGCTGGTCCGCACTCGCGGCCAGCGTATGTCGGTGACGCCGTTGGCGATCGGGCTGCCCCGGGGCGTCGCGATGTCGCGCCAGTCGCCATCGACCCAGGCCTGAAGCCGGTAGGCCTGCGGGACGGCATAGCCCTTGCCATCGGCGAAGAAGGCCAGTTCGGCGCGGGCGAGAGCGACCGGCTTGCCCAGGTCGATGGCGTACCATTGATCGGCCGGGGACGAAGCGGGAGAGGGAGCGGACGACCAGCCGTTCGGCAGTTCGGGGAAGAACCATGTCCGGCCGTCGATCGCGTCATGGATATTCTCAGGGTCGATGGCGCTGGAGGCCGAGCCGATCGGGAATTGCCCGCGCACCAGTTGCACCGCGCGGTTGACAGGGCGGGCGATCGCAGGCGTCGGGGCGCGCGCGACCGGGACTTCGACCCGACCCAGCGTGTCGCGGCGAGCGACTTCCCTGCCGTCCACTTCGATCGACAGGCCCTTGCCGCGCCTGTAATGGCTGCCGTCCGCGTCCCATGTCACGGCGATCCTGTGGCCATGATAGGGAACGTCCTGCACCCGGAACCACGCAAGGGCCTGGGCGTCGGCCGCATCGGGCAGCAGCGGGTTCACCTCCAGCACGTCGTCGGCGCGGGGACGGATGCCGACCAGCCCGGTCAGGATCAGGTCGTTGAAGCCCGAATGGAAATAATGGTGGCTGCGGTCGAGGCCGACGATCGGCTTGCCGGTTTCGGGGTGATAATCCTCCTCGATGTCCAGTTTGCTGCCCTGATAGTGAAGCGCGGCATATTGGCGCAACAGGCGCATATAGGCGCTGCGGGTGACGGGGCCGGCCGCCCTGGCATGGTCCAGCAGGTTGGCCATGCCGTGCAGCACCTGCGTGGTCTGATAGGGCCAGACCGGGCCGTTCCACTGGCATTCCGGCGCATCGCCCAGATAGCGATATTGCCGCATATAATATTCGTAGTTCGCCTCGACCGTGCGCATCCCGGCCCGGCCGGCGAGGGAAGCGGGGTCGAGCAGATGCGCCCAGGCCGCGGCATATTTCGCGTCGTCGGGGACAAGGTCGAACATCCAGGGGAGATAGCCGACCAGTTCGCGGTTGCGGATCGGCTCCCAATAGCTGACGAAATCGTTCTTGCGCGACTGGTGGCGGTCGATGAAATGGGCGAGTTTTTCGCTCCACAGGTCGGCCAGGACGCGCTTTCGCAGGGCGTCGGCGCGGGCGGCATAGTCGGCGGCCATGGCTGCGTCGCCCGCCATCGCCGCCATGTTCGACAAGGCGCGGGCGTTGGCGAACATATAGCTGTTGACCGAAGGGCGGAAGGCGTCTCCGCCCCTAAAGCCGTCCTTGCCGCCCGATGCGTCGATCGAGGAGACGGTATATTCGGTGGCGTCGAGCAGGGGTTCGACGAAATAGAGGCCCTTGTCGAAGTCGTATTTGTCGTCCCAGAGGCGATAGATGTGGTTCATGACGGGCAGATGTTCGATCGCATCCGCGCGGTCGCCGTCGACGAGGAAGCGGCCCCAGACGCTGTCCGCCATATGATCGGTGAAGTGTCGATCGTTGCCGCCGCTACGATACATGAAATTGATATAGTCGTCGGCGAAGCGCCGGTCGTTGAGCCAGCGCCCTTCGCCGATATGGAAGCCGCTGGCGTCGTTCAGGCTGGCATAGGGATGGCGTTGCCAGTCGACATCGTCGGCAAATTCGGTGGTGATATAGCCTTCTGCGCCCAGGTCGCGCTGATGCGCGCGATAGAGCGCCCAGCGATAATAATAGACGGCGTCGATGGCCGGATCGGCGGATTCGAAGAAGGGGATGCGGTCCCGATACCAGGGCGCGTCGTTGCCGAAGCGTTGGGCGGCGATGGCGGCTATGTCCATCGCGGCGGGCGGCGGGGGAGGCGCGGCGCTCATGCTCGCCAGGGCGGCTCCCGCCAGCAGAAGCATGGTCGTCACGCGCATGGGTCATCCCTCCTGTCACAAACGAATATGGCGGCCGTAGCGGGAATGGAGAGTATCCCGATACGGCCGCCATCTATGGGGCGCGGCAAGGAGACGCCGCGCCCCATGGGCACTCACTTGAAGGTGTAACGGACGCCCAGCGCGAAGGTGCGCGCGATCAGGGTGGTGCCCAGGTTGAACTGGTCCGGGCCGCCGACATCTTCGAACTTATAATAGGTTTGCTGCTTCGACTTGGTGAGGTTCACCGCGTCGAAGGTCACGCCCAGACGATCGTTGAGGTTCCAGGTGAGCTGGAGATCCAGGCTCTTTTCCGGGTTGCGCCACACGCCGATCGGGTTGGCGAACAGGCGGGCTTCGTTGTTCGCTAGGAACTCCTTGCGCCAGATATAGGACAGGCGCGCGCCGATCGGGCCGTTATCATAGGCCAGCGTGGCGTTGTAGCTGAGGTCAGACACGCCGAAGAAGGACGAGGTCGCCTGCCCCACAATCTCGCCGGCCGAGTTGGACAGCGGGATATTCTGCTTGGAATCGAGGATGGTCACGCTGCCGACAAAGCCGAGGCCGTTGAGCGGGCCGGGCAGGTAGCCGGGGAAATAGGTCAGGCCCAGTTCCAGACCCTTGAGCACGCCGTTCGAGGCGTTGACCGGACGGGTGATCGCGAAATAATCGGTCGCGCCGGCTTCGATACCATTGTTCGGGATATATTCCTGCACCGTCAGCGGGACGACCAGGCCGTTGATCTCGCGGCGGAAGGCGGTCGCGGTGATCGCGCTGTTGCGGTCGAAATACCATTCCAGCGCCACGTCGAAATTCTTCGAATGGGTGGGCGCCAGGTTGGCTGTGCCGGCGCTGCCGCTGCCATAGCCGACATTGGTGAGGTCGCCGGTCAGGTTGTAGTTCGGATTGATGTCGCCGAAATTAGGACGACGCAGCGTTTCGCCATAGTTGAAGCGCAGGCGCAAATTGTCGAAAATCTCGTAGCGGGCGGTGAAGCTGGGCAGCCAGCGATCCGACCCCGACGACACGCTGGTCCGGGCGCCGCCGTTGTAGCGGTCGAAGAAATTATAGTCGGTATCCACCGTGACGTAGCGGGCGCCGGCCTGCAGCTTGAGCGGGCGGCCGAAGATCGAAATCTCGCCATCGACCTGCAGGTACATGGCGATCGTGCTTTCGTCGATGTCGAACGTCTTCTGCAGCGATAGCTGGTCCGACGTCGCCAGGCCGTAGAGGCCCCGCACCATGTCGGCATTGTCGTGCAGCCAATAGCCATTGGCCAGCGTCCAGCTTGACGGCACGTCGGCGCGGCCCTGATAGAAGTCCTTGTTGGTGAAACTGGCGTCTTCGCCCAGGCCGGCCAGCGTGGTTGCGATCAGCGGCCCGCCCTTGTCCTGTGTGCGCACGGCGTTCGACGCCTTGCGCTGGTCGATGCGGATGCCGGCCTTGACCTGACGGATGAAGCCTTCGTTCCAGGTGTAGTAGCCGTCGAGCGTGCCGGTGATGGCGCTGCCCTTGTCGCGATTGGCGTTGTCGTACAGTTCGGCGACATTCCATTTGCTGGTGTCGTTCAGCAGGCTGTCGTCGCTGAAATGGTAGGACGGGATGCCGCCACCCGCGTTGAAATCAACGTCGATCGAATCGGCGACGCGCGTGGTGCGCATGGCGATGAAGGAGCTTTTCGCCGTGCTGGTCTGATAGGCGATGTCGCCGACGATCTTGCCGCGATCGCCCAGATCCCATTTGCCGTTCAGGGCATACACATAGCTGTCGGTCTTCGATTTGCTGAAGTCGCCGCTGTTGAAACCGAAGACGTCCGCCACGCCAGTGCGCGACTTGATGATGTTGGTGCCGTCATAGGTTTCGACGGTGCCGGGGTTGCCCCACCAGTCGACGAAGCTGAACTGCAGGCTGTTGAAGGTTTCGCCGCGGAAGCCGGCGTAGAAGACTTCGGCCGTGTAGACCGAGCTGCTGTTGGGCGCCCATTGCAGCGCGACGTTGAAGGACGGGCGCTCACGCTTGCCATAGAGGTCGGAGCTGAACACCGCGTCGCGCGACAGATAATAGGGCGTATCGACGCCGTTGATGTTCAGCGTCGAACCGGCCGCCGTGGGCAGGCCGCGATCCAGGCCCGGCTGCCAGTTCACATTATCCGGGCCGGGGAAGATGCGCTCCAGCGGCGACAGGCCGGAACCGGCGGCGGGCGTTTCGGTGGCGAAGGGCACGAGCGCGCCGGCCGTGACGGTCTGGTCGCGATATTTGGTGCGGGTGTAGCTGCCGTTCACCAGGATGCCGATATCGCCGATGCCGGTTTCCCAGCGGTCGCTGACCAGCAGCGCGACGTTGGGGTTATAGGTATCGGCCTGTTCATTGTAGATGCCGCGGGCGAGGCCGGAAATGGCGAAGCCGTCGAAGTCGAACGGGCGGCGGGTCTGGACGTCGACCTGCCCGGCAAGCCCGGTTTCGATCTGGTCGGCCGAGCGCGTCTTGTAGACGTCGACGCGATTGACGAGGTTCGCGGAAATATCCTGCAGCGCAAAGCCCTGGCCAGCCGCAGTAAAGATGTTGCGGCCGTTGAGCGTGGTGAGTGCGTCGGGCAGGCCGCGGATCGAGATGCCGGAGGCTTCGCCGCCGGTGCGGTTGGTGACCTGAATGCCGGTGACGCGCTGGAGCGCTTCGATGACATTATTGTCGGGCAGCTTGCCCACGTCTTCCGACACGATCGAATCGACGATCTGGGTCGATTGCTTGCGGACGTTGAGCGCGCCGACGATCGAGGCGCGGACGCCGGTAACGACGATGTCGGCGGCTTCGTCCTGCGGTGCGGCATCGACGGCGGTCTGGGCGTGGGCGGCCCCCGCCAGCATCAGCGCGAACATGGACGCGGAACCGAGTGCGATCGGCTTGAAAGCCATTGGACAATCCTCCCCTGGAGCTGGCGCTTGGGCCATGCGTGAATTACTCGGACTAATTATTGCTCCGACAAATGAATCGCAAGCGGAATTTTGCGGTTCATTACAGCGAAATTTCAGCGATGTGATATTATTGCCGCACGCCTGCATGGCTGGGTTTTCCGGCGCATTTCCGTAAGGTCACGCATGGAAAAAGGGCGCCCTGCGTGTCGCGGGACGCCCTTGAGATATTGAATTGTCAGACTTATGTGGTCAGTCGATGTGCCACCAGGCGCTGGGGTCGCGACTGGCCACCAGCGCCAACTGGTCTGCGGACAGGCCGATGGCCTTGCCCGGTGCGGCGATCGACACGAACCGTGCGGCGTGCAGCGACTTCTCGTCGAAGCGGACGAACTGGCTGCGCAGGGCGAAATCGGCGCTCTTGCTGTCCTGCTGCAGGGTCAGCGATCCATCCTCGCCAGCGAACAGATAATGGTCCGGCATCAATATGGGGGACAGCATGATGCTGCGGGCGCCAGCGCGGCCGGGTAGCTGGCGGAACTGGGTCTGCGCCAGCGAGGGGTTGCCCGCAACAAGCTTCGCGCCGTCATGCGCCATCAGGCGCGTGGGGTCGGTGGACGAAATGAAGCGTTCGGGCAGCGGGCCATTGCCCACCGGCACGCCGAAATCGGGGGTGCCGTCGGCCGCGTAATAGAGGCGCTGGACGCGGGTGTGGCGGTCCGGGTTGAACAGCGGGTCGCCCTGGATCGCCGCATAGTCGCGGCCATGATAGACGAGGATGTCGCGGCCCTTTTCGTCAACGGTGAAGCTGTTGTGGCCGGGGCCATAGACGCTGGTGGCGCTGTTGGTGACGAAGACCGGCTGGGGCGATTTGGTCCAGCTCTTGGCGTCGAGCAGGTCGGCATTCTCGTCCGCCGTCAGCAGGCCCAGGCAATAGCGGGCGTCGGTGGCGCTGGCCGAATAGGTCATGAACAGGCGGCCGTTGCGGTGCAGGATGGCCGGGGCCTCGGCCACCTTGTAGCCGCGAATTTCCCAGTCGAGCGTCGGCACGGTCAGGCGGGTGACCTGACCGCCCAGCTTCAGCGGGGATTCCAGCTTGGCGATATAAAGGTTGCTGTTCGTTTCGATCCCCGGCTCGCGCTGCGCCCAGGCGAAATAGCGCACGCCCTTGTGGACGAAGCTGGTCGAATCGAGGTTGAAGCTGTCCCAGGGCGTTTCCAGTTCGCCCAGCAGGCTCCACTTGCCGGTCATCGGATCGGCGCCGTCGCAGATAACGGCATAGGTGCGGATGCGGAACACATCGTCGCCACCACCGCTGGGGCCGGCGGCGAAATACATGATCCACCGGCCGTCGATCTGGTGCAGTTCGGGCGCCCAGATGAAGCCTGAGCGCGGGCCGCTGGCTTCATGGCGCCACAGCACGGCTTCGGTCGCGCTGGTCAGGCCCGCGATCGTCCTGGAACGGCGCAGCACCAGCCGGTCATATTCGGGCACGGAACCGGTCAGATAATAATAGCCGTCATCATGGCGGAAGACCTGGGCGTCGGCGCGCTGCTTGACGAGCGGGTTGATCGGGCCGGGCGCGGTCGCCGGGGTCGATGCGGCGCGGGCGACGCCGGACGCGGCGGAGAGGGCGGCGGCGGTGCCGATGAAACCGCGGCGGGATAGGGCTAGGGACATCAGTGTCTCTCCGAAGGTGTTAGTCGGACTAATGGATTAATAGTGGGCTTGCGGCCAGCCATCGGCGCCCCAGGTGACGGGGGCGATGCGCAGGGTGGGGGCGCCGTTCGCCTGTTTGTCATAGGCGTGGTAGACGACATAGTCTTGGCCGTCCTTGTCGTGGAGCCAGCCCGCATGGCCGGGACCGCGGAATCGCTGCTGTTCCTGCAGATCGGCACGCAGGAAGATGGTGCCGCCGCCTTCCATCAGAGGACTGCCATCCTTGCCCAGATAGGGGCCGGTGATATCCTTGGATCGGCCCATGACGGTATAATAGGTGCTGTTGGCGCCCTTGCAGCAATAGTCGTAGCTGACCATCAGCCAGTAATAGCCGCCATGGTCGACGATGAAGGGGGCTTCGACCGGAGCAGGGCCGCCGGCCGGCGCAGGGCGGCGGGCGATGCTGAACGGCTTGGCCTTCGCATCCCTGGGCTTGCCGGTCTTCTGGTCCAGTGCGAACAGCTTGATACCGGTCCAGAAGCTGCCGAGCGACAGCCAGTGGCGGCCCTCCCGGTCGATGATGAAATTGGGATCGATGGCGTTATAGTCGTCGTCCTTGGTGGACAGGACGACCAGCCCCTCGTCGCGCCAACCGTAATTTTTCGCCTTCGGGTCCAGCGTCGGGCTGGTGGCGAGGCCGATGGCGGAGCGGTTCGATCCGAAGGTCGAGACGGAATAATAGAGCCGATAGCGGCCGTTGACGTAGGAAATGTCGGGCGCCCACATGCCGTCGCTGCCGGGGATCGCTTCCTTCGCCCAGGAAGGCAGCGCGGTGAAGATCGGATCGCCCGCGGTCCAGTGGATCAGGTCCGGTGAGGTGCGCGTCTCGATCAGCCGCTTGCCATGGCCGGTGCTGAACACATGATAGATATCGCCTTCGCGGGCGATGACCGGATCATGGGTGGGCACGAGGTCACCGGTCAGGCGGCTGCCCAGCGTGGGCGCGGCGGGCTGCGCCGCCGCTTGCGCGCAGATGGGGCCGGTCAGGAGGGCGAGCCCCAGCAATGTCACAAGCGTCTGCCGCTTCATGCGGGCCTCTCCATTCATCATCGCATTCAGGGGATTGGAGCGGGCGATGATTCCACCCGCCGCCCGCTCCAAACAGGTTATTGCAGTTCCAGCACCACCACCGATTTGGCCGGCAGCGTCACGGTCAGCGTGCCGCCGCTGACCTGCGCGCCGGTGAAGGCGACGGGCTTGACGGTTTCGGGCGCATCGAACGTGTTGTGGGCGTTCATTGCGCCGGCGGTCAGGATACGGCCGGTGACGCTGGCGGCATTCAGGCCGCCGAGCTTGACCGTGACCGTGTTGGCCTGATTGGGATCGAGGTTGGACAGGCCGACATGGACCTTGCCATCCTTGCCACGCACCGCAGAGCCGCTGACGGCCGGCATCACGAACTGGTCTTTATTATACCAGGGCGTGTCGATGCTGATCGGCAGCACCGTCGCGTCCTGCCACGGCTTGTACATTTCGAAGACATGATAGGTGGGGGTCAGCACCATCTTCCTGCCGTCGGTCAGGATCATCGCCTGGAGGACGTTCACCATCTGCGCGATCGCGCTCATCTTCACCCGGTCGGCATGACGCGCGAAGATGTCGAGATGGATCGACGCGACGAGCGCATCACGCATCGTGTTCTGCTGGCGCAGGAAGCCGGGATGGGTGCCGGGGTCCTGCGCATACCAGGTGCCCCATTCGTCCACCGCCAGGAAGATGCGCTTGGCGGGGTCGTACTTGTCCATGATGGCGGTGTGCTTGGTGATCAGTTCATCCATGTGCACGGCCTTGGACAGGGTGTCGGCCCAGAGGGTCTCGTCGAAATTGACCGGATCGGCCTTGGGCGGCCAGCCGCCCTGGGGCAGGGTGTAATAATGGAGCGAAACGCCATCGAGCTGCGCGCCGGCTTCCCGCATCATCACTTCGGTCCAGTTGTAATCGTCGACATTGGCGCCCGCCGCGATCTTCAATATCTTGGTGCCGCTCGGCGCCTTGATGAAGGTGGCGTAGCGACGCGTGACGTCGGCGGCATATTCGGCGCGCATGTTGCCGCCGCAGCCCCACAGTTCATTGCCTACGCCGAAATAGGGCACGGCCCAGGGTTCCTTATGGCCGTTCCTGGCGCGTTCGTCGGCCAGCGTGCCGGCGGGCGAGGTCATATATTCGACCCATTCGGCCATTTCCTGCGGCGTGCCGTTGCCGACATTGCCCGCGACATAGGCTTCCGCGCCGATCTGACGGATCAGTTCGAAAAATTCATGGGTGCCCACGGTGTTGGGTTCGGTCACGCCGCCCCAATGGGTGTTGATCTTGACCGGGCGCTTGGCTTTGCCGCCAATGCCTTCACGCCAATGATATTCGTCGGCGAAGCAGCCGCCGGGCCAGCGCACGACGGGAACCGATAGATTCTTAAGCGCCGCAATCACGTCGTTGCGGAAACCGTTGGTGTTGGGGATCGACTTGTCGTTGCCGACCCACAGGCCACCATAGATGCCGTTGCCCAGATGTTCGGCGAACTGGGTGAAGATGCGCCTGTCATAGACCGGGCCGGGCTTGGCGGCGTCGATCGTGGCGGTCGTGGGCTTGCCGCCGGTGTCGGCGCTGGCGGGCTGCCAAACCAAGGCGCTGGCGCAGAACAGCAGCGCGCTGGCGGTGCGGCGCAGGGTTTTTGTCATGTCCGTCCTCTCCTGTTGATATCAGTCGTGAAATGCTTGCGTGGTCTGGCGGGTGCCGCGCAGGAAGGCGTCGGCGACCAGCCGCAGCGGGCTGGTGTCGACATCCGACCGGCCGCCCCGGATCAGCGTGGCGAAACGGGCGTAGAGGCCGGCATATTCGACATCCTCGCCATGTTCGGTGCCGCTGGGCAGGGTCAGTACCGCACCACCATGGGCGAGTTTGAGCGTACCCGCGTCGGTGTCTACGACGATGTCCCAGCTTTGCGGGCCGGTCTGACGCCAGTCGAGATCCATATGGATCGCCGCGCCCGCGGTATCGCGAAAGCTGAGGTCCGCGGCGATCGGCGCGGCGCGATTTTCCGGCAGCACCAGCGTCGCGTCCTTCAGGAAGAAGGGACGCGGCAAGATATGGGTGACGATCGACAGCGCGTTGATGCCGGGATCGAAGACGCCGAGGCCGCCGGGCTGCCAGATCCAGGCCTGGCCCGGATGCCAGACGCGGACATCCTCGCGCCAGACGATCGATACCTTCTCGATCTTGCGCTCGGCCAGCCAGGCGCGTGCCGGGGCGACCCCGGCGGCGAAGCGGCTGTGCCAGGCGGCGAACAGGCTGACGCCGACCTTGTCGGCCTGGACCTTGAGCGCCTCCACCTCTGCCAGAGTCGCGCCGGGCGGCTTTTCCAGGAAGAGGTGGACGCCCTTCGTCAGCGCCTGCGTCGCCAGATCGTAGCGGACCTGGGGCGGCGTACAGAGCGCGATCGCGTCCACCGCCGGCCCCTGCGCCAGCAGATCGTCCAGGCTGGCATGATGCGGCACGCCATCGAGGCCCGCGTCGTGCGGGCTGACGGTGGCGGCCAGGCTGAAGGCGCTGTTGCCCCGGATCGCGGGCACATGCTGATCGCGCGCGATCTTGCCTATGCCCACGATCGCGATACGGATCGGGTCCATGTCGATGGGTTCAGAGCTGCTGGACGGCGACCTGAACGGGCGCGGCGCGCTTCAGCGGGTTGCGCACCGGCAGGGTGAAGGGGGCAGCGAGGATTTCGAACACATCGCCTTCCTGCGGTACGATGCCGTCGCTGAACGACAGGGTCGCCGTGCCGAAGAAATGGACATGCACGTCGCCCGCGCGGCGGAACAGGTCATATTTGAAATGATGATGTTCCAGATTGGCGAAACTGTGCGACATATTGCCTTCGCCCGACAGGAACGGCTTTTCCCAGATCACTTCGCCATCGCGCAGGATGCGGCTCGACCCTTCGATATGGTCCGGCGGGGTGCCGACCAGCAGTTCCGGGCCGAGCGCGGCCTGGCGCAGCTTGGAGTGGGCGAGCCACAGATAGTTATGACGCTCGGTCACATGGTCGCTGAACTCGTTGGCGAGCGCGAGGCCGAGGCGATAGGGGGTGCCGTCTTCGCCGATGATGTAGACGCCGGCGATTTCCGGCTCCTCGCCGCCATCCTGGGCGAAGGCGGGCATGACCAGCGGATCGGTAGGACCAACGAGCTGCGACCCGTCGCCCTTGTAGAACCATTCGGGCTGCTGGCCCGCGACGCCGGGGGCGGGCTTGCCGCCTTCCAGGCCTTCCAGGAACATGCGCATCGAATCGGTCTGCTTTTCGGCGGCGGCGGCTTCGCGGTGCATCTTGTCGCGGCCTTCGGCGGAACCGAGATGGGTGAGGCCGGTGCCGGTCAGTTGCACATGCGCACCATCGTCATGATCGATGGGGGCGAGCAGGCGGTTCGCTTCGAATTCGGCGGCGATATCGACGGCGGCACCCCGGCCGGCAGCCTCGACCGCGGCGGCGAGGCTGATCTTCTGCGCGATCGCATGGAGCGCCAGCGCGCGGATCGTGGCAAAGCCCGGCACGACATAAGCAGCGTCGCCCTGCGCGGCGATGACCGTCCGCTCGCCACTGTCCGAACGATGCTGCAACAGGCGCAATGTCATGAAAACTCTCCTCCCGCGCGCCTGGAAACGGCGCTCAATCCAAATCACAAGCCTCTTGCCGCGCGCCTGAACATCGTCCTGTCGAACGAGGCGGCGGCGGTGAATCTAATAATTACTCCGACATATTACAGGATGATGGTAATGGCAATGCTTGTATTATAGGGACGGATGTGCCTGATTGGGGAAAGGCGAGAGGAGCGGAAATGGTGAAGGAAAATCCGTCTTTGCACAGTGATGAGACGGAAAATGGCGGCGGAGCCAAGGCGGTTCGGGGTCCGGGACGGCGGCTGCACGGCGCGATCGCGCACAAACTGGGCATGGCGATCTTGTCCGGCCAATATCAGCCGGGCGACGTGCTGTCGGGCGAAGTTGCCTTCGCCGAGGAACTGGAAGTGTCGCGCAGCGCCTATCGCGAAGCGATCCAGGTGCTGACCGCCAAGGGGCTGGTCGAAAGCCGGCCCAAGGCGGGCACCCGTGTCCTGCCGCGCAACCGCTGGAACCTGCTCGACCCCGAAGTGCTGGCCTGGGCCTTTGCCGGCGAGCCGGACATCCAGTTCGTGCGCGACCTGTTCGAACTGCGCGCCATCGTGGAGCCTGCCGCCGCGCGGCTGGCGGCGCAGCGCCGTGACAAGGAGGATCTGCGGATCATGAAGGACGCGCTTGCCGCGATGCGCCGCCACACGCTGGCGACCGAGGCGGGGCGGGCGGCTGACCGCGATTTCCACAATGCGATCCTGCACGCAACGCGCAACGACGCGCTGCTGGTGCTGACCGCCAGCATCGGCGCGGCGGTGAACTGGACGACGCAATATAAACAGCGCGCCCGCGCTTTGCCACGCAACCCGATCCCCGACCATGTCCGCGTCTATGACGCGATCGCCGCGGGCGATCCCGCGGCCGCGGCGGAGGCGATGGGGGTGCTGGTCGATCTGGCGCTGGAGGATACGGCGAGCGCGATGGAGCGCTGAAAAAAAGAGGTTTGCCTAAATAAAAAGGCCGGAGCGGATATGCCGCTCCGGCCTTTTTTGCCGTCCGAAGGGCTTGCCCTTGGCCTTATTCCGCCGCGACCTGTTGGTCCGGCAGCGCATTGGTCGTCTTCGATCCCCACAGCGCATAGAAGAGGATGTAGAGCTCGCAGATCGCGGTGAGCAGAAAGCTGGTCTGCAGGCCGTAATGATCCGCCAGCCAACCCTGCACCACCACCAGCGCCCCGCCGGCGATCGCCATGATGAGCAGGCCCGAACCTTCTTCGGTCAGCGGGCCGAGCCCCTTGATGCCGAGTGTGAAGATGGTCGGGAACATGATCGAATGGAACAGGCCGACCAGGATCAGCGACCACATGGCGACCGGGCCGGTGGTGAAGACGGTGACCAGCATCACGACGAAGGCGCCGACCGAGAAGGCGGCGAGGACATGGCCCGCGTCGAACTTCTGCATGATCGCGGAACCCGCGAACCGGCCCACCATCATGCCGCCCCACAGGAAGGTGAGATAACGGCCCGCCTGCTCATGGGTCAGGTTGGCGATGTCGGGCTGGCTGACGAAGTTGACGAACAGGTTGGCGACGCCGATTTCGGCGATCAGATAGATGAAGATCGCCGGGATGCCGAACACCAGGTTGCGGTGGTTCCAGAGTGAATGCTTCTTGCGCTCTTCCTTGTTGTGGCGCTGTGTCGCATTGCCCATGGCGGGCAAGGGAAAGCGGGCGATGACGATGGCCAGCACCGCCAGCACGGCCGCGACGATCACATAGGGCAGGATCACGGACTGGGCGTCGGCCAGCCGTTCGGCCTGGGTCAGGACGACATCGCCCTGCGCCGTGCCGCCCTTGGACCGGCCCAGGATCAGATAGGCGCCGAACAGCGGCGCCAGCATCGTGCCGGCCGAGTTCATCGCCTGCACCAGATTGAGCCGCGACGAGGCGGTTTCGGGCTTGCCGACGATCGCGACATAGGGGTTGGCCGCGACCTGCAGCAGGGTGATGCCGCTGGCGATCACGAACAGCATGACCAAAGTCACGCCATAGGAGGGGATCGACGCCGCGACGGTCATGCCCAGCGCGCCGGCTGCCATGATGAGCAGGCCGATGACCAGCGACTTCTGGTAACCGACCCGTTCGATCAGCTTGGCCGATGGGATCGACGCCACGAAATAGGCGATGAACCAGACCGATTCGATCAGGGTCGTCTGGGTGTAGCTCAGCTCGAACACGCTGCGCAGATGCGGCAGCAGCGTGTTGTTGATGACGGTAATGAAGCCCCACATGAAGAAGAGGCTGGCCAGCAACGCCAGCGCCGGGCCGTAGCGCGTGCCGGGATTGTGCGTCGCGGTTACGCCCGCGCCTGATGAGATCGGTCCTGCCATTCATCCTTCTCCACTGCAGTTCCAGCAGCGGGCCGCCCGATCAAGGGTTGCGCCCGCTTATTTTGTCGGAGTATATCTCCCTCAACCGCCCGTCAATGGGCGCAGCTACTGGGAGGAAGTCCATGCGAAAGGTCGTCGATTTGAAAACAGCGTTGTCACCCGCTGTCGGTCTGTATGCGCTGGCGCTCACGCTCGCAAGCGGCACGGCGCTCGCCGCCGACGCCAGCCGCGCGCCGGCCGGCACCGCCAACGGCGCGGCGGTCGAAGCGATCACGCTGAAGAATGGCGCGGGCGTCTCTGCCACTGTCCTGACCTATGGCGCGACGCTCCAGTCGCTGTCCGGCCCCGGCAAGGACGGCAAAGTCGCCGACGTGCTGCTCGGCTACGATGACCTCAAATCCTATGTCGACTTCCCCAATTATTTCGGGGTGACGGTGGGCCGCTATGCCAACCGCATCGCCGGCGGCCAATTCAGCCTCGACGGCAAACCCTATCAGTTGCCGCTCAATGACAAGGTCAACACGCTGCACGGCGGCGGCAAGGGCTTCGACAAGCAGGTGTGGAAGGTCGTGTCCCTGAAGAGCGGCCCCAAGGCGAGCCTGGTGCTCGGGCTGACCAGCCCGGACGGCGATTCGGGCTATCCCGGCAAGCTGGACGTGACCGTCAATTATACGCTGGACGAAAGCGGCAACCTCGGCATCGTTTTCGACGCGAAGACCGACAAGCCGACCATCGTCAACATGACCAACCACGCCATTTTCAATTTGCAGGGCGAAGGCTCGCCTGACGGCGCGATGGGCCATATGCTGACGATCCCGGCCAAGGCCTATACGCCGGTCGACGCGAACCTCATCCCCACCGGCGAGCTGAAGCCGGTCGAGGGCGGCGTGTTCGATTTCCGCAGCGCCCGCCGCGTGGCGGACGGGCTGCGCGATGGCCGCGATGCGCAGATCATCGCCGGCCGTGGCTATGACCATAATTGGGCGCTGGACAAGGGCGCGACCAGAACGCCGGAACTGGCCGCGCGGCTGGAAGATCCGGTGTCGGGCCGCGTGCTGGAAGTGCTGACGACCGAACCGGGCGTGCAATTCTATACCGGCAATTTCCTCGACGGCACCTTCATCGGCAAGGGCAGCCATGTCTATCGCATGGGCGACGGCATCGCGCTGGAGCCGCAGAAATTCCCTGACGCGCCCAACAAGCCGAACTTCATTTCGGCCCGCGTCGATCCCGGCAAGCCCTACCATCATGAAATGGTCTATCGCCTGTCGGTGGCCCGCTGATGCCGGAATGGCGGCTGATCGCGCGCGATGTTGCCGACACGCTGGGGGAGGGGACGCTCTGGTCGGCGCGCGGCAACGCGGTCTACTGGGTCGATATCCTTGCCCCCGCGCTCAACCGGCTGTCACTGGAGAGCGGGGCGGTCGAACGCTTCGCCATGCCCGAGCCGCTGGGCTGGGTGGCGGAGCGCGGGGCGGGCGGCTTCATCGGCGGCTTTCAGAGCGGTTTTGCCGACATCAGCCTCGATCCCCTGACCATCACGCCCTTCGGCGATCCGGAGCCGCATTTCCCCGGCAACCGGATGAACGATGGCAAGGCGGATGGACAGGGCGCCATCTGGTGCGGCACGATGGACATGGCCGAAGAGCATGACCGCGGCGCGCTCTATCGCCTCGCGCCCGATCGTAGCTGGACCGTGGTGGACAGCGACTATCGCGTGCCCAACGGTCCCTGTTTCTCGCCTTGCGGCCAGTGGCTCTATCATAGCGATACCGCGAAAAAGCAGATGTACCGCTTCCGCCGGACCGAGGATGGCGCGACCGGGCGGGAGCCGTTCATCAGCTTCGGCGAGGAGGATGGCTATCCCGACGGCATGACCGTGGATGCGGACGGCCATATCTGGGTCGCCCATTGGGGTGGCAGCCGGATCAGCCGATTCACGCCCGAAGGCAGGCTGGACCGCATCATTGAAATGCCGGCGCGGCAGGTGACCAACATCACCTTCGCAGGGCCGAATCTCGATCGCATGTTCGTCAGTTCGGCGACGGTGGGCCTCGATGATCCGACCGAATATGATGGCGGTTTCTTCGAGGTGGAGAGCTGCGTGCGCGGCCTGCCGACCAACCTGTACGCGGGCTGATCTCCGAGCAATGACGCCTGCCGCGGCGTGGTCGTCGCAGCATGGCCGCGCCCTTTCCATTTTTACCGATCAAAGCTGGTTGCGTCGGTTGCGCGAATCCACTAGAGCGTCGGGACAACGTTGTCATGACCTCTCCAAAGTCGGACGATGTTGCGATCCCGGACGGCCCTCTGATGAACTGCACGCATCTTCGGCCGTCCGGGGCGATTTTTCCCCATCGCTTCTATTTTCGCGCATCGGCCGCGTGACCATGCCATCGCGGCGAGATCGCGACCGGCTTCCACAGGTCCGGCCCCAGCAGCAGCAATGCCGCGCCCAGACTGGCGCTGGCGAAGCAGGTGGCGGCCAGCAGCAATTGCACCGGCGTGACAAGATCGGATTGCCTGATAAGCGCGCGCAGTGCCGCGCCCTGCAACGCAAGGCTGGCGATCAGCGCGAGGCCCAGCAACCGCAGGCCGATCTGCGCGGCGGGGCGGGGATGCCAATCGACCATGATTCCTGCGCCTCCATCATCGGGGAGGCGCTCTATCTATCGGTCGGCGTAGAGGGTTTCGAGAGCGAGAAAAGCCGCGCGGCGTTGAAATAGCGTAGGAATAGGCTGCTATTTCCGCCGCCAGCGCCGGAACAGCGACACGCCCAGCACACCGCCGCCCACCACCGCCGCGATCGCGCCGCCGGCCGACGCCAGCGCCCAGGCGCCGGCCGCGAGCAGGCCCGTCAGGAAATCGACGATGATAAGGGTGAGATGGATCATGTCAGGAACAAGACGGCGCTACTGGCCGAGTTCCTTGGCTTCCTGATATTTCAGTTCGAGAAAACGGTTCTGGGTCGCCAGCTTGTCGAGGTCGCCGCTGGCCAGCGTCTCGCTCATCCGGCCGATTTCCGCGTCGATCACGGACAGGCCGTCGATCAGTTGCTTCTCGGGCACGCGGCCATTGCGCTCCTCGCGGCGCAGCGGCTGCGGGATCGACTGATAGCCCGTGACCAGTTCGGGCAGATGATCGGCCAGTAGTTTGCGGATTTCCTGCGCCGCCGGTTCCTGTTCGCCCAGCCGCTCCAGTTGCGGGGCGAGGATTTCCAGCTTGACGCCGATGCTGTCGACCAGGGTGATTGCCGGGGCGGGCAGCGCCTTGCGCTGGTTTTCCAGCCAGATTTCGGTCTTGAGCGGCAGGGCGGTAAGTTGGGTTGCGGCAAGCGCCTCCGTCTTCACCCGACTTTCCGTCGGCGCCAGCGCGATCAGCAGCAGCGCGGCGATCATCACGCCCAGCGCGATCATGACGCCGGTGGTGCCCAGCGGCAGGACGAAGCCCGCCACCGCGCTGGCCAGCAGGATCGCCAGCATCGCCCAGACGGCATATTTGACCTTGCGGATCAGCCCGGCATTGCGCCGCTGCCGCGCGCGCGCGGACAGGCTCTGCCCGCGCTCGCTATGGCGGCGTAGCACCGCTTCGGCATCGGCCAGCACGCGGTCGGATCGGCTCACTGGGCTTCCTCCGAAATCCGTTCGCCCTGAGCGAAGTCGAAGGGCTCGCCTGATCGCAGCGAAGGCGCCTCGCTCCGCTCGGCAGAGGGCTTCGACAAGCTCAGCCCGAACGGACATAGGGGAAGCATTGCGTTCACCCCTCGATCGCGCTCAGCGGATTGTCGGCGCGCACGTCCTTGGCGGCCTGCGCCTGCCCCTCGGCCCGCGCGATATAGCCCTTGGACTTTTCCACCTCGCCAGACAGCGTGTTCACCGTCGTCTTCATATTCTCCAGCGCCTTCAGCTTGAACGCGTCGATATTGTCCATCGTGTCGTAGATATTCTGGAAGGCGCGCTGGAGCGTCTCGATCGGAATCGTGCTGCTGGCGGCCTGCTCGTGAATCTGCGCCGTCTGGCTTTTGAGCAATTCGCCGGTGCGATCGATCATGTTGGCGGTGGTGGTGTTGAGCGCGCTGATCTGCTCCAGCACCAGCCGCTGCCCGGCCAGCGCCTGCGCGACCGTGACCGCCGTGCGCAGTGCCGCGACCGTGGTCGTGCTGGCGCGATCGACGCCCTTGACCAGTTCGACATTGTTCTTCTTGACCAGATCCAGCGCCAGATAGCCCTGCACCGTCACCGCCATCTGCGTCAGCAGATCCTGCGTACGCTGGCGGATGTAGAACAGCGCGCTTTCGCGGATCGCCTTGGCCTTGGCCGGGTCGGTCGAATCCAGTTCGAGCGCCTTGGATTCGAGGCGGGCGTCCATGGTCTTGCTGATATGGATCATCTGTTCCAACCGGCCCATGGTCTGCCACATATTCTGGCGTTCGACATCGATCGCGGCATTGTCCTTGATGAGGACATCCTTGCCGCTGGCCAGCGACCCCAGGATCGAATTGATATGACCCTGCGCGCTCTTATAGCCATCGAAATAGTCGCGCATCTTGTTGCCGAACGGGATGATGCCGAACAGCTTCTTGGGCGCGAGCAGATTGCCGCGCTTGCCGGGATCGAGATCCTCCACCGTGCGGCGCAGTTCGGCCAGGTCCGCGCCGACTTTCGTATCGCTGTCCATGGCGCGCACGGGGCGATCGAGGAAGCGGTTGGAGTGGCCCGCGGCCTCGGCAATCTCCTTGCGCCCCATATTGGTCAACTGGTCGACCCGCGCGCCGAATTCGGGCGAATTGGCGTCCTGCGCGACGAGGTCCGCAACGAAGGCGTCGACCTTCTCGTCCAGCTTGGACTTTTTCTCATCCTCGATGGGTACGAGGCCGGACGCCTTTTCGGGCGCGACCACCGGCACCGGATCGGGCGGCGTCAGGTTGAGGGCGTCGGCAGTCGCGGTCGTCGTGGGCGCAGTGGTGGCCATATCGTCTCCAGTCGCCATAAGCGGCTTTCCCGTGTCATATGGTGATAATACACCGCAGGGCAAGCCTTGAGGGGAACGATATAGGATGTTGCGGCATTGCTTGGCAATCTTGACTGGAGAGGAACCCGTCATGGCCAGCCTGAAACCCGTTGTCGACCTCGTTACCCATCGCAAGCCACGCTTCCCCGGCGAGAGCGCCGCCTATCGCGATGCCCGCACGGCCTTGCTGGCGGAGGAGATAGAATTTCGCCGCCACATGACCCGGCTGGTGGAACAGCGGCGCTCGCTGCCGCCCGGCCCGCTGATCGAAAAAGACTATCGCTTCAGGGACGAGCAGGGTTTCGAGGTCGGCCTGTCCGACCTGTTCGGCGACAAGGACGCATTGGTCGCCTATTTCTGGATGTACGGCCCGGAACGCGAGCGGCCCTGCCCGATGTGCACCAACTGGATCGGGTCGGTCGACGGCAATGCCGCCGACATCAAGCAGCGCGTCGCCTACAAGATTTTCGGGCGCAGCCCGGTCGAGCGGCAATTCGCCTTCGCGCAGGAGCGGGGCTGGCGCGATACCGACTTCGTCCAGACGGTCGGCGATGATTATGCCAATGATCTGGGCCTGCTGACGCCGGACGGCGAATATCCTGCGCTGGTCGTGTTTCGGAAGGATGGCGAGGGCATCCGTCTCTTCTGGATGAGCGAGATGACCGGCGAGATGGGCGATCCGGGGCAAGACCCCCGCGACGCGCCCGATATCGCCGCGCTCTGGTCGATCCTCGACCTGACGCCCGATGGCCGGCCGGCCGACTGGTATCCGAAACTGCGCTATTGAAAAGGGGCGATGTCGTCACCGCCCCTCTCATCGTTCAGCGCGCGCCCTCGGCGTAATAGCGCTCCATATCGAGCCGCATCTGGTGCAGCGCCTCCGGGTTCAGATAGACCATGTGGCCCGCCGGATAATATTTGAACTGGAGATTCTGGCGCAGCACCGGCTCCAGCATCATGTGCTTCAAATCGCGCTCGGTCGAGAAGAAGGGCGTGGCCATGTCGTACCAGCCATTGAGCGACAGTACGCGCAGATGCGGGTTGGTGCGCATCGCGGCGCTGAGGTCGGCGGTCACGTCCGCGACATTCTGCTTGCCGCCTTCCGGGGCCTGATGGCTCCAGTCCCATTTGAAGTCGCCGCCTTCCCGCGCGCTCAGCCGATAGCTGAGGTCGGTCTTGTAGCCGATCTTGTTCGTCACCTGATCCAGGAAGCTGCCGACATAGAGGCCGGTGATGCCGGTGCTGGACGGATCAAATTCCGGTTCCTCGCCCGCCGCGTCGGCGTCGATCCCCTTGTAGCGGCTGTCGAAGCGGCCGATCGTCTCATGCCCGTCGCGCAGCAATTCCTTGCGGAAACGGCTCAGGCTGACGCGCAGATTGGCGCGCTTCAGATAATCGACCGACAGGCCGGTGAAGCGGCTGAGCTGCTGGGCGATCTGATCGGTTTCCTGCGCGCTGATGTCGGACCCTTTGAGCAAGGCGGTGGCATAGGCGCCATTGGCGAATACGCGGGCTTCCTCGACAAAGGCTTCCAGGCTTTCGGGACGGCCGCCGGGGACGCGATTATGATACCAGGCCGTCGCGGCGTAGCTGGGCAGATAGCCGACATGGATCGCATCGAAGCCCGATTGGCGGATGCCGTAATTCATGATCGACGACAGCAGCACCACGCCGTTCAGCGTCAGCCCGCGATCCTCTAGTTGATAGGCGAGCGCACCCGATCGGGTCGTGCCATAGCTTTCGCCGAAAATATATTTGGGCGACGCCCAGCGGCCATTCTTGGTTGTGTAGCGGATGATCGCCTTGGCAAAGGCGTCCACATCGCCATCGACGCTGTAGAAGTCGGACGGCTTGGCATCGCCCAGGATGCGCGAATAGCCCGACCCGATCGTATCGAGGAACACCATGTCGGTGCTGCCGATCAGGCTGTCATTGTTCGGGCCGACGTCGAAGGGGGCGGGCCTGACCGCTTCGGGATTGCCGGTGCGCACATGTTCGGGTGCGAAGCTGCCCATGCGCAGCCACAGTGACGACGAACCGGGGCCGCCATTATAGAGGAAGGTGACGGGGCGGTTCTTACCCGTCGCCGTATAGGCGGTATAGAACATGCTGGCGACCGGCTTGCCCTTTTCGTCGCGGATGGTCAGCGTGCCGGCGGTCTGGGTATAGGGGATGGCCTTCCCATCGACGCGGGCCGTGCCCTTGCTGCTCTGGGTCACTTCCTCGACCGGGGCGCTGGCCCAGTTGGCCGCGACCTGCTCCGCGACCTTGTCGGCATGTTGTTTGGCGGCGTCGGGCGCATCCTTCTGCGCCAGAGCGGGGGAGGCGAGAGCGATGAGCGAAGCGAAGGCGAAGGTGGCGGCAGACCGCATGAGGGAAAGGCTCCGTGGCAAGGATATGGTATATTGTTGGCGACGCGCGGCACCATAGGAATGTCGCCGCACGGGGCAAGGAGATATTGCACCGACGTAAAGCAGCGTCAGATGCACCGCCCTTCAATCACCGCCGCCATGGCCGTGGCCGGCGACCGCGGATGCGTGCCAGCGGCGCGACCATGGCCGCCGTCTGGATCGGGTGCGGCGGCCGATGTCCGGCATGAGCCTTTCCTGTGCAGACGCCATGTTCGGCGGATCGGGCGGTCCAGCCCGCCATGTCGCGCCCGCCCTTGCCGCATCGCGGCATTTCCTGTAGGGGCGCGCCCGAAGCCTCTGCGCGGCCTTGTGTCGGCTTGGGTGAACCCATATCCCGAAGGCAAGACATGTCCCTGCGTAACATCGCGATCATCGCGCACGTCGATCACGGCAAAACCACCCTCGTCGATCAGCTTTTCCGCCAGTCCGGCACCTTCCGCGACAACCAGCGCGTCGAAGAGCGCGCGATGGACAGCAACGACCTCGAAAAAGAGCGCGGCATCACCATCCTGGCCAAGCCCACCTCGGTCGAGTGGGAAGGCACCCGCATCAACATCGTCGATACGCCGGGCCACGCCGACTTCGGCGGTGAAGTCGAACGCATCCTCTCGATGGTCGACGGCGTCGTCCTGCTGGTCGATTCGTCGGAAGGCGCCATGCCGCAGACCAAGTTCGTGACCGGCAAGGCGCTGGCGCTGGGCCTTCGCCCGATCGTCGTCGTCAACAAGGTCGACCGTCCCGACGAGCGTATCCAGGAAGTGCTGGACGAAGTGTTCGACCTGTTCGTGTCGCTCGACGCGACCGACGAGCAACTCGACTTCCCCGTCCTCTACGCGTCGGGCCGCAACGGCTATGCCAATGAAGATCCCACGCTGCGCGCGGGCACGCTGAAGCCGCTGTTCCAGAAAATCGTCGATCACGTTCCCGCGCCCGCCGTGGAAGTCGATGGCGTGCCCTTCACCTTCCTGGTGACGTTGCTCGACCGCGACAACTTCCTCGGCCGCATCCTGACCGGTCGCGTGACCAGCGGTTCGGTCAAGGTGAACCAGGCGATCCACGCGCTCGACATGGACGGCAAGATCATCGAAACCGGCCGCGCGTCCAAGATCATGGCCTTCCATGGTCTGGATCGCGTGCCGGTCGAAGAAGCCAAGGCCGGTGACATCATTTCGCTCGCCGGCCTCGCCGTCGCGACCGTGGCCAACACCATCGCCGACACCTCCGTGACCGAGCCGATCCAGGCGCAGCCGATCGATCCGCCGACGCTGTCGATGCGCTTTGCCGTGAACGATTCGCCCATGGCCGGCCGCGAAGGCACCAAGGTGACGAGCCGCATGATCCGCGATCGTCTGGCGCGCGAGGCCGAATCCAACGTCGCCGTGAAGGTTACGGAAAGCGCCGACAAGGACAGTTTCGAAGTCGCCGGCCGTGGCGAACTCCAGTTGGGCGTGCTGATCGAAACCATGCGCCGCGAAGGCTTCGAACTCTCCATCAGCCGCCCGCGCGTGCTGTTCGGCGAGGACGAGAATGGCGGCAAGACCGAGCCCTATGAAACCGTCATGATCGACGTGGACGATGAATTTTCCGGCACGGTCGTCGAGAAGATGAACATCCGCAAGGCCGAGATGACCGACATGCGTCCTTCGGGCGGCGGCAAGACCCGCATTACCTTCTCCGCGCCGTCGCGCGGCCTGATCGGCTATCATGGCGAATTCCTGTCCGACACGCGCGGCACCGGCATCATGAACCGCCTGTTCGAGAAGTACGGCCCGCACAAGGGCAATATCGAAGGCCGCAAGAATGGCGTCCTCATCTCCAACGGCGCGGGCGAAGCCAATGCCTATGCGCTGGGTCCGCTCGAAGAACGCGGCATCCTGATGGTCGGCGTGGGCGAAGCGCTCTACGAAGGCATGATCATCGGCCAGAACGCCAAGCCCGATGATCTGGAAGTCAACCCGATGAAGAGCAAGGCGCTCACCAACTTCCGCGCATCGGGCAAGGACGACGCCGTCCGCCTGACCCCGCCCTGGAAGCTGACGCTGGAGCAGGCGATCGCCTATATCGACGATGATGAACTGGTCGAAGTGACGCCCAAGACCATCCGTCTGCGCAAGCGCTACCTCGACCCGAACGAGCGCAAGCGCATGAGCCGTTCCAAGGCGGCCTGATGTTTCAGGTCGCTCGAACAAGGGCGGCCTGATGTTTCAGGTCGCTCGGACAAGGGCGGCCTGATGTAATGCCTCCCCAGGCTGGCTGAGGGAGGGAGCCCAGCCGACGCTGGTGAAAGGGCAGGGGGCGTCTCAGGCGCTCCCGCCCTTTGCTTGTTGAAAGGAGCCGATATGGCCGATCTCTATCTCAAGGCGCTGACATCCGAGCGTCGCGCGCTGTGGGCGGAATGCCGGCTCAAGGGCCTGGCCAAGGACACGGTCCAGCGCCTGCGCATCGTCGAGATCGATGCGCTGCTCGCGGCCCATAAGGCCAGGCAGGCCGGCAAGCCAAGCGACTGAATCCATAGCGATATTTTCTGCATAGCCGGTTTTTGCGAGACAGGCGCAAAAAGCCTGCCTATCCTGGCGCTTCTCACAATGGGGGGATATGCAGATGGAATATATGTTCTTGCCGCTCAGGCGGTACGCCGATTTCTCGGGCCGCTCGCGGCGCAAGGAATATTGGATGTTCTTCCTCGGTTATATGCTGGCGGCGTTCGCGGTTGGCATCGTGGGCGTTCTGTTGGGCGGGTTTCCCAATGGCGAACCGTCGGGCGGCGCATCTGTGCTGATGATCCTGCTCGGCCTGCTGGTCCTGCTGCTCATCATCCCCTCGCTCGCGGTGCAGGTCCGCCGCTTCCACGATCAGGACAAGAGCGGCTGGTTCGTGCTGCTGAACTTCATTCCCTATGTCGGCGGCATCATCGTGCTGGTCTTCATGTGCCTGGACGGTACGCGGGGCGAGAATCGCTTCGGCCCCGACCCGAAGCAGACGGCTGCGGATGTGGGCGATATCTTCAGCTGAGCGGCCTATCGCACCCGGCCCGACAGGCCGCGAATGGCATGATCGGCACCGTTTGATGGGCGGCGGAATGGTCCGCCGCCCATTCGCATTGCGTCCCAACACCTTGTCGTGTCACTTTAACGGGCGGTGCAAAGCGAATCGCAACCCTGAGTAGCGGATAAAATGTGGGTGGCTGAGTCTCCCGCGCTGGTCGTGCGTTTGGCCGGACGGGTGATTTACGCAGGAGGATTGATGGAGTGGCCGAAACCCTTCCAGCCTTGAGCGAGGGGGAAAAGCAGTGCCTGCGCCTGGTGGCGCAGGGCTTCAATTCCAAGGAAATCGCGCGCCAGCTGCATGTGTCGGAACATACGGTCGATCAGCGCGTGCGCACCAGCCTGCGCAAGTTCGGCGTGCCCTCGCGCAAGGAGGCGGCCCGCCTATTTGTTACGGATGAGCAACGGCAGCCCCAAAGTGGCACATATCAGCCCTTGATATATCAACCGGAGCGCCTTGCCTCCGATCCCGATCCTGCGTCATCCATGCCTCAGCCGGACAGGCCGGATGGGCAAAGGGAGCGCGACACGCTTCTGCGCCGCATCCTCACTTTCGGCCCGCCGCTCGGGGGATCGACCAATGAACTGAGTAAAGATGGCCGCATATTGGCGATGATCCGCGCTGCGGTTCTCACTGGTGTCGGCGTCATCACGCTACTGCTGCTCATTGCCGGAGCCTTCAAGGCGCTGGGCTGATCCATCCAGATACGACCATGCTGACAACGCACCGCCGCCAGGCGTCGTGCGAAGGAGAAGACTTGTGCTCAACCTCGATACCGCCAAGACCCAGGCCGTCGCCGACCAGACCCGCCAGGCCTTTGCCGCGCTGGATACGGCGCTGGTCGATGCCGCGCACCTCACCACCGCCTTCCTGTCGGCGGCGCAGGGGTCGGGTCTGACCGCCAGCGAAAGCCAGCGCATCATTCAACGCATCCACGAAAGCGCCAGCAAGATCATCGAGGGCCGCAGCGACATGATCCGCGCGACCGCCCTGCTGACGCGGTGCCTGGAACATAGTCAGATGGAGGTGACGGCCGTTGGTTGTCCGCTGGGCATGGACGCCCCGGCGCAGGACGACGCGCCGCGCCACCTGACCCTGGTCGCCTGACCGGGTAGCCGTCGGCATCCGCATGGACATTGCCCTCCCTCTCAATCGGAAATGCGGATGCTGGCGGCTTTTTTCTGGCTTCTGACCCTGTGCGCCTGTGCCTTCGCCGCCCTGTTCGGCGGCAAGGACGGGCGATGGTTCGCCCTTGTTTTCCTGGCCAGCGTGCTGCTGACGATGCCGGCCCAACTGGTCGGATCGTGGCATGGCACCCAATTCTGGCTGACGATCGTCGATACGATGCTGTTCGCCGGTCTTATATGGCTGATGCTGCGCAGCAGCAGCTACTGGCCGATCTGGGCGGCCGCCAGCCAGCTTATGACGGTGCTGACCCATGTCGTGACCTTGCTGCTGCACGGTTTTTCGGAACGGATCTACGAAGGGCTGAGCACGGTGTGGGTCATTCCCCTGCTGCTCTTCACCATCATCGGCATCGAACTCGACCGGAAGGCGCTGCATGACCGTCCATATCCCGCCTGATCGCCACCTGCCCAGCCAGGAAGCGGTCGACCTGGTGGTCGCGCTGCAACGATGCCTGTGCAATTTCCATGCCCGCAAGGAAGAGCCTGCGATCCTGGATGGCGAGGGGAGCGACCATCTGCCTGTGCTCGCCCGCTATCTCGACGCGCGGCGGATGCGGTCGATGCTGTTCGGCCATGACCTTTTTTCCGATCCGGCCTGGGACATATTGCTGCACCTCTATCAGGCGGAGCTGGAGGGAAAGGCGCTGACGCTGGAGCAGCTCAGCGAAACGCTGCGGCTGTCGCTCAACACCGTCGTCGGCCAGGCGGGCGTGCTGGAACGCCGTGGGCTGGTGATGGAGCATCGCAGTTCGCCCAACAGCCGGCGCCGCTGCGCATTGCGCCTGGCCCCGCTGGCAGTGGACGCGATGGCCTCCTGGTTCTCGCTCGCCTTTTCGGGCGAGGAATAGGCTAGCGTTCCAGCGGCAGGGTCAGGCTGGCGCGCAACCCGCCCTGGCCTGCGTCGGCGCGGCGATTGGCGAAGTCCAGCCGTCCGCCATGGCTGTCCGCAATGGAACGCGCGATCGACAGTCCCAGGCCGACGCCGCCCGTCTCCCGGTTGCGCGACGCCTCGCCGCGATAGAAGGGCTCGCACAGCCTTTCTATCGCTTCCTCCGGCACGCCCGGTCCGTCATCCTCGACCGTCACCGTGGCACGTCCGTTCGCCGTCGCCAGCGCGATCCGCGCCGACCCGCCATAGCGCACCGCATTTTCGACCAGATTGGCGATGCAGCGCCGCAGCGCCACCGCGTCGCCTCGCACCACCGCGCGGCTGCTGTGCGTCACCGCCACATCCTGCCCCATATCGGCCAGATCGTCGGCCAGCGTCTCGACGATGGCGGACAGGTCGATCCGCACCTGCGCCGCGCCGTCGCCCTGGCCGCGCATGAAATCGAGCAGGTCGGTGACCATGGCCCGCATTTCCTGCACGTCGGCCTGCGCCTTGGCGCGCGGCCCGTCGGGCAGCGCCTCCAGCCGGAAGGACAGGCGGGTCATGGGTGTGCGCAGATCGTGGGCGATCGCAACCAGCATCGCCGTGCGTTCGCCCAGATAGTCGGCGATCCGCGCGCGCATGTGATTATAGGCGGCGCCTACCGCGCGGACTTCAGGCGGGCCGGTCAGCGGCAGCGGGTCGGCGCGTTCGGGCCGTTCGGTCGCCGCGCCGTCCGCCAGTTGCCGGATCGGTTGGGTGATGCGCCGCGCCACCCAATAGGCCGGCAGCAGCAGCAGGATGAAGATGCCCGCCATCAGCGACAGGGTGATGGCGTACCAGCGCCCGTTCGCGCCCTGCCGCGCCTGTACCACCTGCCAGCCGTCCGTGGTGCGGCGCGTCAGAAGGAAGCTGCCGTGCAACATCGTCCCGTCAGGACCGAAATTGGGCCTGGGCCAGGCTTTCCGGTCGGGATCGGCCATCCGCATCGGCGGCGATTCGCGCATGAGGCGAACATCGTCCGCGCGCGCGCCCAGCAGCGCGGCGACCTGCGCGGCGGCGCGCCGGTCCTCCATCTGTCCCGGTTCGACCAGTGGGACGGGATCGGACTGATAGCGCGTCACCGTCCAGCTACCGGCCGGGGCGGCCGCGCCCTGTAGCAGCGCGGCGGCTTCGCCCGGCATCATGGGCCGGCTGTGCGGCGGTGGCCCGCGGAACGCCACCAGCATCATCGCCCCCAGCGCCAGCAGCAGGGTCGCCGCGACCAGCGCGACGATCCGGGTCAGGATCGACGGGTTCAGGCGATCGAGCCGCGGGTTCACGCCGGGCGGACCTCGGCGGTGAACATATAGCCTTC
This sequence comes from Sphingobium sp. 3R8, assembly GCF_020166615.1. Taxonomy (NCBI): domain Bacteria; kingdom Pseudomonadati; phylum Pseudomonadota; class Alphaproteobacteria; order Sphingomonadales; family Sphingobiaceae; genus Sphingobium; species Sphingobium sp. 3R8. The sequence goes on from NZ_JAIQXR010000018.1 coordinate 40,789, forward strand.
GTTGCGGATGGTGCGGACCAGTTCGTCTGCACCCTCGGTCCGCGCGCCACGCTCCAGCTTGCGCCGCAGCCGGCTGACCTGCACATCGATTGCCCGGTCGTAGCTTTCGCTGTCATTACCCGCCGAATAATCGAGCAACTGGTCGCGGCTCAGCACCCGGCGGGGATGGTCGATGAACGCGCGCAGCAGCCGGAACTCGCCATCGGTCAGGGTGACGACGACATTGTCGGGATCGGTCAGCAGCCGCCCCGTCATATCGACATGCCATCCGGCGAAGCGCAGCTTCCGGCCGCTCGCTTGCGTCGTCTCCGCCACCTGCCGCCGATGACGGCGCAGCACGGTGCGGACGCGGGCGAGCAATTCGCGCGGGTTGCAGGGCTTGGGCAGATAATCCTCCGCCCCCATTTCCAGCCCGACGATCCGGTCGATGTCGCTGCCGATCGCCGACAGCATGATGACCGGCAGGCCTCCGCGCGCCGACAGTCGGCGCAAAATCGACAGCCCGTCCTCGCCCGGCATCATCACGTCGAGCACCGCGATATCGAAATCCTGCGCGGCCAGAACATGATCCATGGCCGCGCCGTCGGCCACCGCGGTCACGGCAAAGCCATGCTGCTCCAGAAAATCCGACAGCAGCGTGCGGATGTCCGCATCGTCGTCGACCACCAAGATGCGTGAACCGTCCATGGGCGCCAGCATATCGGCGGAATGCGCCTCCTGCAAAGTCATCTGCACGCTGCTCCGGTCAAATCGCCAGCCCGACCGTCACCGTGCCGGTATAGCCGTTGGTGACGTCGCCGGTCATCGTCGGCGTCATCGCCGTCACCTGCGCAGACATATTGTCGCCGAACACATTGTCGCTGCTGGTCGATGTGCTGGCGAAATTGCTCTTGCTGCTGGTATAGCCGCTGGTGGCGTAGACCGTGGCGCAGGCGTCGGCCGGCATGGCGAATTGCGACGTCAGCACGCGATTGGCGTAGCTGGTGGCGCGCGCCAGGCTCGGATAGACCTCGAAATGGATATGCGGGTAGCGCCCCGAATAGCAGCCGGGGAAGATGCTGGTGAAGGTCACCTGCCCGTTGGCGTCGGTCACGCCCACGCCGCGCAGATAATTTTCGCCCGGCACGGTATAGAGCGAATAGAGCCCGTCGCGGGTGCAATGCCAGATATAGACGGCATAGCCTTCCAGCGCGGCGCAACCGCCGTTGACGTTGACGACGGTGATGGTCAGTTCCATCGTGATGCCGGCTGCGGTGCCGCTCGACGATCCGAAGCTCGACCGGATGTCGGTGCGCACGATGCCGCTGTCGTCCAGCACATTGACCACGCTGCCGTTGCTGCTGTTCGACCCGTCGGCCGGATAGGGGCCGTTGGTTTCCTCCGGGTCGGCGATGCAGGTGCCGGTCGGTGCCGGTGTCGGCGTGGGGGTAGGGGTCGGCGTTGGCGTGGGGGTGGGCGTCGGCGTAGCGGTGGAATCGCCCGACGATCCCGATCCGCCGCCGCATGCGCCGATCAGCGCCGCGCCGCTCGCCGAAAACAGCAGTCGCAAGGTGCGCCGCCGCCCGATATTCTCCCGCGCCAGTGCGCGCATCTGTTGCAGGTCGTGCAGCAACCCATGGTCGTGCGCCTCATCATGTCCAGGCATCTACCCTTGTCCCTCTTTGTCTCGTTGCAAAAAGACCCTCGGGATCGTCCCTAATCGCGGCATATCTCCGGCCGATTGCCCAATGTAGCGGCTTTGTAGCCGTCAAACGCTCTGGCCTCCCTGCGTCATGGCCCATATAGTCGCCGGGTTTGTCCTCCACGCGAAAGCGCTTCATGCATCTTCTCATCGGCCTCGCCGGCATTCTCCTGATCCTCGCCATCGCTTTCGCCTTGTCCTCCGATCGTCGCGCCATCCGTCCGCGCGTCGTAGGCGCTGCTTTCCTGTTGCAGGCGGGGATCGCCATTCTGGTCCTTTATGTGCCGGCGGGTCGCGCGATCATCGGCGGCATGTCCAGGGGCGTGGCCAACCTGCTCAGCTATGCGCAGGCGGGGACGGATTTCATCTTCGGTCCGCTCGCGAAGCCCGAAATCGGCGGGGCCAGCTTCGCCATCGCCGCGCTGCCGGTCATCATCTTCTTCGCCAGCCTGGTGTCGATCCTCTATTATCTGGGGATCATGCAGTTCATCGTCCGCTGGGTCGGCGGCGCGATCGAATGGGTGACGGGCGTGTCGAAGGTGGAAAGCCTGTGCGCGGCCGCCAACATCTTCGTGGGACAGAGCGAAAGCCCGCTCGTCATCCGCCCCTATCTCGCCGGCCTCACCCCGCCGCAACTGTTCACGGTGATGACCAGCGGCATGGCGGGCGTGGCGGGCACCATATTGGCCGCCTATGCGTCGATGGGGATCAAGATCGACTATCTGCTCGCGGCCAGCTTCATGGCCGCGCCGGGTGGGTTGCTGATGGCCAAGATCATGATGCCGGACCCGCGCGTGCCGGTGCAGGGCGAATTGCCGCTGGGCGACCATCCCGACCTGCAATTGCCCGATACGCGGATCAGCGGCGTCGGCCCTGCCGCCTTGTTGCCCGAAGGCACGCCGGGCGAACCCATGCCGGTCGCCACCCATGACGAGGAACGGCCCGCCAACCTCATCATGGCGGCGGCGCAGGGTGCGCAGACAGGTGTCAAACTCGCCGTCGCGGTCGGGGCCATGGTGCTGGCCTTCGTCGCGCTGGTGGCGCTGGCCAACGGCATATTGGGCGGCATCGGCGCGTGGTTCGGTTACCCGACGCTCAGTTTCCAGATGCTGCTGGGCTATGTCTTCCAGCCGGTCATGTATCTGCTCAACATCCCCTGGGCCGAAGCGCAGGTAGCGGGCGGCCTGTTCGGCACGAAGGTCGTGCTCAACGAATTTGTCGCCTATATCAACCTCGGCCAGGTGCAGGGCGCGCTGTCGCCCGCGACCATCGCCATCATCACCTTCGCGCTGTGCGGCTTCGCCAATTTCAGCTCGATCGCGATCCAGATGGCCGTCACCGGCAATCTCGCCCCCAACCAGCGGCCGATGATCGCGAAACTGGGGTTGAAGGCGCTGGTCGCCGGCAGCCTCGCCAACCTGATGAGCGCGGCGCTGGCGGGGCTGATGCTCAGCCTGTAATTTTGATCAGGTCGGCTCCGTAACGGAAACGCTACCATCGTCCCTGCAAATCGGTTATGGTTAACCCATGGGGGCAAAAGATTTTTTCATGGTCGCTCTGGCGGCCCTAGGCTGGTCGGGTGCCGTGTCCGCGCAGGCGCCTGCGACGCAGGCAAGGGCGCTGCCGCCTAAGCCGGCCGCGCTGGAAACCTATAAGGACTGGACCATCGGCTGCGACAATCGCAACCGCTGCGAAACCGTGTCGCTATTGCCCGACGGCGGCGCGTGGCCGGATAGTCCGGTCATGGTCGGCGTCGTGCGCGAAGCCGGACCCGATGCCGCCGCCGAAGTCTGGGTCAGCCGCGACACCAATAGCGGGGGCGAGATCAGCATCCATGTCGACGGACGCCGTGTCGCCAGCGCCATGAGCCGTGACGGCGACGCCACCATAAGAGGGCCGCAGGCCGCCGCGCTCGCCATCGCCATGGCGCGCGGCAGCATGCTGGAATTGCGCATGGGCAATCGCTTGCTGGGCAAGCCGTCGCTGGCCGGGTCCGGGGCGGCCCTGCGCTATATGGACGCGCGGCAGGGGCGGGCCGGGACCAGCACCGCGCTGGTCGCCACCGGCCCGCTCGGACCGCTCGCGGTGCGCGCTGCGCCCGCTGCGCCGGTCATCAAACGGGCGCCCTTGCCCGCTGCGCCCGCGCCCGCCGCGCTGTGGCGGGAGGAACTGACCGCCCTGGGTAAATTCACCCGCTGCGCCGACGAGATGAAGGGCGCGGAGCCGCCGCAACTCTATCGCCTGTCGCGCACCGAAACGCTGATCCTGGTCCCCTGCGGCAGCGGCGCCTATAATTTCACCTCGGTCCCCGTCATCGCCACCGGCGATGCCGGCCGCCGCGCTTTCCGCCTGGCCAGTTTCGATCTGAAGCCGGGCTGGAGCGAGGAAGAAGCCCGGCCGATGCTGGTCAATGTCGGCTGGACCGCCGACAAGCTGCGGCTCGACAGCTTCGCCAAGGGGCGCGGAATCGGCGATTGCGGCGGCAGCGAAGCCTATGTCTGGGACGGCACCCGCTTCCGCCTGATCGAGGCCACCAGCATGGGCGAATGCCGCGGCGCATGGCATTGGATCAGGACATGGTCGGCGCAGGTGGCGGAATAATCCTGTCGGCAGGATGATATATTCCGCAACCGCCGCACCGCGCTTTGCAATGGCATTGGAACAGGACGCGGCCATATTGACGCCATGACCCAGTCGCTGCGCCAATCCGCCCCATCGCTCGTTGCATCCACCCTGCCGAACCCGGTCCGGGCCGTCATCTTCGACATGGATGGCACCCTGCTCGATACCGAAGCGGCGCATCGCCGCGCCTTTGCGCAAACGGGCGACGCGATCGGCTGGCCGATGGCGGACGACCTGCTGTTGTCGATGGTGGGCATCCATCGCGACGAAAATGAGCGGATGCTGGCCGCCCATCTGGGACCGCACTTCCCGCTCGCCCGCTTCTATGCAGACAGCGACGCGCTGTTCGAGGCAGCGGTTGAGGCCGGCATCCCGTTGCGCCCCGGCGCGCGGCTGCTGCTCGACCATCTGGCGCAGGCGGGCATTCCGATGGCGCTCGCCACCTCGACCGCCGCGCCCTATGCGCAGCAACGGCTGGAGAAGAGCGGCCTGCTGCATTATTTCGACGTCGTCGTGACGCGCAGCGATGTCGATCAGCCCAAGCCGCATCCCGAACCTTATCTGCTGGCGGCGCGCCTGCTGGGCGTCGATCCGGTACATTGCGTCGCGGTGGAGGACAGTCATGCCGGCGTCCGCTCTGCTACGGCAGCGGGCATCGCGACGGTGATGGTGCCCGACCTGCTGCCGTCCACCGAGGAACTGACGCTTGCCTGCGCGCAGATATTGCCGAGCCTCACCGACCTGCGCGACCTGTTGCTGGCGACGGAATAGGGGGCTGTTCGCTGTCCGCAACGTCATGCCAGCGGAGGCATCTTTCTTTTCTTCCTAGCGCTTCGCTAGAAGAAGCGTGATCCCGGCCTTCGCTGGGATGACGGTCGTGAGTGGCCGGGAAACCTGCTTCCCGACCCCATCGTCAGCGAGTCGTCCTGCTGGTCAGTTCTTCCGCTGCGGCACCGTGAAGGTGCCCGACACGCGCCCGCTGGGGCTGGTCGCGGCGCCCGGCACGCCGCCCGACGAACGGCCATCGACAGTGGAGCGGCCGCTGTTGAGGTCCATCACCAGCCGCCCGCCGGTCAGCTTGTTCGCCCCCTGCGTCAGCGTGACATTGCCCAACATGGTGATGAGCTTGCTGTTGAGGTCGTAGATGGCGACATTGCCGCGTGCGGTCTGGTCCGCCTTGGTCACGACGACATTGCCCGATGCGTCGATCCGGTCGATGTCCACGCCATTCGTCCCGCCGCTCGGCTGCTTGCTGTAGGCGACGGTCATGCGGGCGGCGTTCAGCGTCATGCCCGCCTGCGTCACCACGACATTGCCCGACACGACGACGCGATCGGCGCGGTCCTGCACCTCGATCCGGTCGGCGTTGAAATTGACCGGCGCGTTGCTGTCGTGATTCTTGAACACCTGCGCGAAGGACGGGGCGCTGGCGCCGGCGAACATCATCGCGGCGGCGCCCACAAAGCCGGTCGAGAGCAGGATCAGGGTGCGTTTCATCAGTTTCGCCCTTTGAGGCCATTTTGCTCGATACGCAAGCTTGCCCGGCCATTCAATGTCACCGTGCGCGCGGCCATGTCCGCTTCCAGATGGTCGCCGCTGAAGGTGCCGATCGGAATGCGGCCGTCTACCCGGCCCGCGCTCTTCATCCGCCGGGTCTTGAGGTCGATGCCGACGTCGCGCGTGGTCAGGCGGTATCCGCCCGCCGCCTCGAACTGCACCGGCCCTTCGATACCGACCCGTTCGGTGTCCATGTCGTATCGCCCCTTCTGCGCGGTCAGCACGGCGGGGCCGTCCGACAACAGGATGCGGGCCGACATGCTGTTGAGGTCCACGATCGGCTCGCGCGAGCTTTTCTGCACCGCCGACCCGGCGCGCAGGGAGAAGGGCTGGCCCTTGCTGTCCTCGCCGCGATACAGCGCCTCGGTCAGGCGCATCCGGTCCTTCGCCACCTCGACCTTGTTCTTGTCGAGGACGAAGCTGACCTTGTCGCCGCCGGTGAAGGGCGCGGTCGCCAGCAGCGCGGCCAGCACGCCGACCGCGACCGGCAGCCAGTTTTTGAGCAGCGCGACCAGCCGATCATGGCTGCCGCCCGGCTGCGCCCAATGGCGGCGGACGTCGCGTTGTTGATCGGCCTGGACGGACATGGTTGGACCTTTCAGGCTGCGTTACATATGCGCAAAGATGTCGATCTCCGGCCATCCCGCTAGGTCGAGCTCGGCGCGATGGGGCAGGAAATCGAAACAGGCCTGGGCCAGTTCCATCCGCCCTTCACGGATCAGCCGCTTGTCCAGCTCGGCCTTGAGCGCATGGAGATAGCGCACGTCGGACGCGGCATAATCCTTCTGCGCGTCGGACAGGACGGGGCCGCCCCAGTCGCTCGACTGCTGTTGCTTGCTGATGTCCTGGCCCAGCAGCTCACGGACCAGTTCCTTCAGGCCGTGCCGGTCGGTATAGGTGCGGATCAGGCGCGAGGCGATTTTGGTGCAATAGACGGGCGCGGCGACCACGCCCAGATAATGTTTGATCGCGGCCAGGTCGAACCGGCCGAAATGATAAAGTTTCAGCCGCTCGGGATCGGCCAGCACCGCCTTCAGATTGGGCGCGGCATAATCGCTACCGGGCTTGAAGCGGACGAGATGCTCGTCGCCCTTGCCATCGCTGATCTGGACCACGCACAGGCGGTCGCGCGGGGTGATCAGCCCCATGGTTTCGGTATCGATGGCGATCGGGCCGGGGGCGAGCACGCCGGCGGGCAGATCTTCTTCATGGAAATGAACGGTCATGTCCTCCCCTTATGGCGAAACAGGGCCAACCGCAATCAAGGCTTTGTCGGGAGAAATCTTCGCGACGAAACACGGCTTTTGCGCGGCGAATGACGGACAGGAAAGGCGATTTCGGCCAATTGGAACGGAACGGGACCGCGACAGTGAAAATCATTCGCGCGGCCGAGAAAAGTTGATATAGTGATTCCCAAATCCGCGTCTGCGGTGGATTCTGCATGTCATTCGCCCGACATGTGTTTGTCCGATTGGTCTTGGGGCGAAGCGAAAGTGACTAACAGGGCATGAGTTTTGATAGAGGTCGCCGCGGCGGGCGCGGCAAGGACAAGCGCGACGGTTTCGGCGACGACAATTTCTACGATCAGGGCGGCCGCGGCGGCGGTGGCTTCGGCGGCGGCTTCGGTGGCGGCGATCGCTTTGGCGGCGGTGGCGGCGGCTTCGGCGGTGATCGTGGAGGTTTTGGCGGCGGTGATCGCGGCGGCGGCTTTGGCGGTGGTCGCAGTGGCGGCGGCTTCGGCGGCGGCGGCGGTGGTTTCGGCGGCGGCGGCGGCGGTGGTCGCGGCATGCCTGCCCAGGTCGTCGGCGAAGGCAAGGGCGTCGTAAAATTCTTCAACGGACAGAAGGGCTTCGGCTTCATCGTTCGTGACGATGGCGGCGAAGACGTATTCGTGCACATCAGCGCCGTCGAGCAGGCCGGCCTGACCGGTCTGGCCGAAGGACAGCCGCTCGGCTTCACCCTGGTCGATCGTGGCGGCAAGGTGTCGGCGACCGATCTGGTGATCGACGGCGAACCGCTCCCCGTCACCGATCGCGGTCCGCCGCGTGAAGCGCGCGAACCGCGCGCTGGTGGTTTCGGTGGCGCGCCTGATCGTGGCGGCCCGCAGCGTCAGCTGACCGGCGAGCGCTCCAGCGGTACGGTGAAGTTCTTCAACGCGATGAAGGGCTTCGGCTTCATTCAGCGCGATGATGGCCAGCCCGACGCCTTCGTCCATATCAGCGCCGTCGAACGCGCCGGCATGGCCGCCCTGAACGAGGGCGACCGTCTCGACTTCGAACTGGAAGTCGATCGTCGCGGCAAATATGCGGCGGTGAATCTCCAGTCGAAGGCCGAATAAGGCCAAGGCGAACCATCCCTGTTACCGGGGAGAGGATAGGGAAGGGGTCGCTCGCAAGGGCGGCCCCTTTTGCTTTTGGGAATCGCGGCGCGGATCGCGCGGTCGGTGTGATCTGGCGTGGCTGGAGCGGGCTGCGTTTAACCGGACACAAGTCGCACGCTTTCGTTTTCTGCTTTCGCATCGTCTTTGGCGGAAAACCGGTTCCCACTTTTCCTTACGATGCTCTAATTGGGTAACGATGCCGCCCCGTGCGGCCATTACGCAGGCATTATGCTTGCCTGCGTAATGGCCGAAAATGCTCTTTTGCATACAATCAGCCTCGCGTAACCATGTCACGCGTCCAGCCCATTCCCGGCCTTACCGCAACGCCCTAACCCGCGTCCGCCAGCACCAGCGCGAACAGCCCTTCATCGTCGATCCATTCCGCGGCCGGTTCCCATCCGCCGGCCCGCAGCAGCAGCCGTTCGTCGCGCGCGCCATATTTGTGGCTGCTCTCGGTGTGGATCGTCTCGCCCGCGTCCATGTGGAAACATTGACCCGCGACGTGGAAATGCAGCGACCGCAGCGCCTCCAGATGCATTTCGATCCGCGCCTTGTCGTCGTTCCAGATCGCGCGATGGACGAAGCTCTCGATCGGCAGGTCGCCCTCCAACTCGCGATTGATGCGCTCGACCAGATTGAGGTTGAAGGCCGCTGTCACGCCCTGCGCATCGTCATAGGCGGCGACCAGCCGATCGCGATCCTTGATCCGATCCATCCCGATCAGCAGCTTGGCCCCATCGCCCAACAGCCGGCGCATCGCCCGCAACAGATCGACCGCGGCATCCGGCTCCATATTGCCGATCGTCGATCCGGGGAAGAAGCCCAGCCGCGGCAAATCCTCGATCGCACCGGGCAGGGCCAGCGGCCGGTTGAAATCACCCACCACCGGCAGCACCGGCAGGCCGGGAAAGGCCGCCGCCAGCGCCGCGCTGCTCGCGTGCAGAAAGTCGCCGCTAATGTCGATCGGCACATAGGCGGCGGGCGCGATGGCGCGCAGCAGATGCGGCGTCTTGCGCGCGCTGCCCGCGCCAAACTCCACCACCGCGCGCCCTTTGCCGACCGCCGCGGCGAAGTCTACGCCATGACGGGCGAGCAGGGCGGTTTCGGTGCGGGTGGGATAATATTCGGGCAGGTCGGTGATCGCTTCGAACAGTTCCGACCCGCGCCGGTCGTAGAACCATGTCGGCGGCGTCGCCTTGGGGCTGCGCGACAGGCCCGTAACGATATCATGACGGAAGGCCGGGTCGATCGACCGGGCGATGTTGGGGGCGTCCTCGGTCAGCAACATGGCGCTCACAGATCCTTGGCCAGCCGCAGTCCGGTGAACTGCCAGCGTTGATGGGGGTAGAAGAAATTGCGGTAGCTGCTCCGCGCATGGCCGCGCGGGGTGGCGCAACTGCCACCCTTCAGCACGAACTGGCCGGACATGAACTTGCCATTATATTCGCCGACGGCGCCCGGCGCCGCGCGAAAGCCGGGATGGGGGCGATAGGCGCTGCCGGTCCATTCCCACACATCGCCGAACATCTGCGTCAGCGCGGACCCGTCCTCGGCCGGGCGCGGCCGGGGACTGTCGGGGCCGTCGAGCTGGTTGCCGCTGACCGCCGCGACATTCTGCGCCGCGCTTTCCCATTCCGCTTCGGTGGGCAATCGCGCGCCCGCCCAACTGGCATAGGCGTCGGCTTCGTACAGGCTGATATGGGTGACCGGCGCGGCGGGGTTCACCGGCTGGCGGCCGTCAAGGCCGAAACGGGTCCAGCCCTGCTCGCTTGGCTTCCAGTAGAGCGGTGCGTCCACGCCTTCATTCTGCACCCAGGCCCAGCCGTCCGACAGCCAGTGCGCCGCGGTGCGATAGCCGCCATCTTCGATAAAGGCGATCCATTCGCCATTGCTGATCGGCCGGTGCGCCAGCGTGTGCGGATGCAGCAATGCCTTGTGCCGGGGGCCCTCGCAATCGAAGGCGAAACCGCCGCGCCCGTCCTCTCCGATCTCGACCAGCCCCTCGCGCCCCTCGATCCAGTGGAGCGGGCCTGGCAGGGCGACGGGGGCAGCGCTGGGCGCGCCGAACAGCGTCGGCTCCAGCGGATTGAGCGAGAAGAGATGGAGCAGGTCGGTCAGCAACAGTTCCTGATGCTGTTGTTCATGCTGCAATCCCAGCGTCACGAGCGCCCGCGCGGGTTGCGGCAACATGCCCAGCGCGCCCGTCAGCGCCGCATCGACATGGGCGCGATAGGCCCGAACCTCGGTCAGCGAGGGGCGGGTCAGCATCCCCCGCATCGGCCGGGCATGGCGCGCGCCCTCAGCCTCATAATAGCTGTTGAAGAGGAAGGCGTAGCGCGGATCGAAGGGGCGGTATCCCGCCACATGGTCGCGCAGGACGAAGGTTTCGAAGAACCAGGTCACATGCGCCAGATGCCATTTGGCGGGCGACGCGTCAGGCATGGACTGGACCGTGGCGTCGGCGTCCGAAAGCGGGGCGGCCAGGGCTTCGGTGAGGGCGCGGACGGCGCGATAGCGCTCTTCCAGGTCGTCCTGATGCGCGTCCGTCCAGCTTTTCGCCATGCCTGCCCTCCGATACGGTTGCACCGCTCTCTTGAAGGGACAAGCGCATAACGCGGCGGGCGGTTCCGGCCCGTGTCCTTTAGGGCAGGATCAAAGCTCCTGCAGGATCGGCGCGGCACGGCAGACGCGGTCGCGGCCCGACTGCTTGGCTTCGTACAGCGCGTCGTCGGCGCGGCGCAGCGCCGCATCGAGTTCGCCGCCGGTCCAGCGGCACACGCCGGCGGAAAAGCTGATCGGCCGGTCCTGCACGCGGCCGATCGGTTCGTTGCGCATCCGGCTGGCGATCCGCGCCAGCGACCAGCTTGCCTCGTCCTCGATACAATCCTGGAAGAAGATGGCGAATTCCTCCCCGCCCCAGCGGGCGACCATGTCGACACGGCGGACCAGCGCGGACAGGCGGGTCGCGAAGCTGGCCAGCACCCGGTCGCCCTCCTCATGGCCCAGCAGGTCGTTGACCCGCTTGAAATAGTCGATGTCGATGATCGCGATACAGCCCTTGCGCCGGTGATCCGGCAGCGCGTCGATATGGGCCAGGAATCCGCGCCGGTTGGCGATGCCGGTCAGCGGGTCTTCATGCGCGGCCTGATGCAGGTCATCCAGCCGCTCGCGCGTGGCGCTGGCGACGCGTTGCACCCCGGCATAAAGGGTATGGATGACGTCGCCGACGTCCGGCAGCGCAGGGGCGACGTCCTCGCCGCGATGCAGCGTTTCGGCCAGCGCATGGATCGGATTGAGCAGTGCGCCGATGCCCAGAAGGGCTATGCCGGTGCCGATGACCGTGGCCATCGTCAGCAGGACGAACTCGGCGAGCGCGATGCGGCCGCTGGCGAAGCCCCAGCCCAGATAGGCCAGCAACGGCATATGGGTCGCGATGAAGCAGAGGGTGAAGAGTCGCAGGCGCAGCGAGCGCGGAAAGATGAAGGAGGTGGCGAGGTAGAAATGCATGGCGATCCCCGACTGATGCGAATGGAGCGCACCGTCCGGGTGGCGTCTAAATGCCGTCTGAAGAAACAAGGTTAATCCTGCGCTACCGGGCAGGCCGTGCCGCAGGCGAGTCAGGCTGCGTTTCCAGTCGGTTGCTGCACCGGGGCGGCGCGTTTCAACGCGACGCGCCCGGCACCCATTTGACGTCGGCCGCGCCATTGTCGTTCAGGCGGCGCGCCAGCACGAACAGCAGGTCCGACAGCCGGTTGAGATAGGCCAGCGCCTGGCTGTTAAGCGCCACCTCCACGGCCGCGGCGGTCGCGCTGCGCTCGGCCCGGCGGGTGATCGCGCGGGCGAGGTGGACGGCCGCCGCAGCGGGAGAACCGCCCGGCAGGATGAAGCTGTCGAGCGGGGCGAGATCGGCGTTCATCGTATCGATCTGCTGCTCCAGCCGGGTCACCTGACTGGGAATGATGCGCAACGCCCAGGGTTCGTCGGCGCCTTCGGGAACCGGCGTCGCCAGGTCGGCGCCCAGGTCGAACAGGTCGTTCTGGATGACGGTCAGCCAGGCGGCTTCGGGCCGCTCGCCCAAGGCGACGACGGCCAGCCCGATCGCGCTGTTCGCTTCATCGACATCGCCCACGGCCTGCATCCGCGGCGCATATTTGGGCAGGCGCGATCCATCGACCAGACCTGTCGTCCCATTGTCCCCGGTCCGGGTGTAGATCTTGTTCAGCTTGACCATCTCTGTAGGCACGCCCTTTGGCAACCGAATGAATTTGAAGCACCCGTTCGTCCTGAGTAGCCATTGCGCTTGTCGAAATGGCTACTCAGCACGAACGGAGTGACGACAGGGCAAGTTGCGGGCCTCAGCCATGCCCCTTGGCGATCAGCAGGATCGCGACGATGATGATCGCCGCGGCCTGGAACAGGATGCGGTTCATCATCATCTTGTTCTGCTTCAGGCTGGACGGCCGGACCGCGCCTTCGGGCAGGTTCAGTTCCTCCTTCGTGGTCTGGAGGAAGGCGATGATGCCCCGGATCAGCGCGACCAGCGTGGCGATCATGGCAAGGATCAGGGCGATGACGAGGATGGTGTTCATGGGCGGCAGTCTAGGCGCTCGCCAGCCCGATTCCAACCGGAAAGCGTCCCGCGCGCAGGTCGGCGGCCAGCGCAGCGGGGTCCACGCCCTGCGCCCGCAATTGCGCCAGCGCGATCGACCCGCTGCGCTTGGCGAGGCGCCTGCCGTCCGGGCCTGCCAGCAGCGGATGGTGGACATAGGCGGGGCTGGGCAGGTCGAGCAGCGCCTGGAGCAGCCGGTGAACGTCGGTCGCGCCGCGCAGGTCGTCGCCGCGCAGCACATGGGTCACGCCCATCGCGGCATCGTCCAGCGTGCAGGACAGATGATAGCTGGCCGGCGCATCCTTGCGCGCCAGCACGATGTCGCCATGGGCGAGGGGCGCGGCCTTGACCAACCCCGCTCGCCCTGCGGCAGGGTCGGTCCGAACCGGACTGGGATGGTCTTCCCACTCCAGCGTGCCGACCCGCGCCACCGCCTTGCCCATGTCGATCCGCCAGGCATGGGCTTCGCCCGCGGCGATCCGCCGTGCGCGTTCCGCATCGCCCAGGCCCCGGCACGTTCCCGGATAGGCCGGCCCCTCCGGTCCGTGGGGCGCGGCCATGCTGGCCTGGATGTCGGCCCGCGTGCAGAAACAGGGATAAAGCAGCCCTTGCCCCCGCAGCCGCTCCAGCACCGCTTCATAGGCGTCCAGCCGCTGCGACTGGAAGACGACCTCGCCGTCCCACGCGACGCCCAGCCATGTCAGGTCGGCGATGATGCCCGCGACATGGTCGGGCCGACTCCGGGTGCCGTCGATATCCTCGATCCGCAGGCGGAAGGCGCCACCGGCCGCGCGGGCCATGTCATGTCCCATCAAGGCGGACCAGCCATGGCCGACATGCAGCAGCCCAGTGGGGCTGGGGGCGAAGCGGGTCACCATATGCAGTGGTGCGACGGATAGTGTCATACAGGCTCTTGACGAGTGATATTCGTTAATGCTGTCATGCTCGTGTCACGTTGTTGGTGGATCAGCGGCGTCGGCAAGGGGGTAGAAGCGTTTCTATGTACCATCCCGACCTTATACGGCATCCGGAAAACTGCCCGGCGCTTGTTCTCAACGCAGATTACACGCCGCTCAGCTATTATCCCTTGAGCCTCTGGCCCTGGCAGACCGCGATCAAGGCGGTGTTTCTGGACCGGGTGGACATCATCGCCAGCTATGAGCGGCAGGTGCACAGCCCCAGCCTGGATATGAAGATCCCGTCGGTGATCGCGCTCAAACAATATGTGCGTCCGTCCGAACATCCCGCCTTCACCCGGTTCAACCTGTTCCTGCGCGACAAATTCTCCTGCCAATATTGCGGCACGACGAGCGACCTGACCTTCGACCATGTCGTCCCGCGCCGGGCCGGCGGGCGTACCACCTGGGAGAATGTCGCGACCGCCTGTTCGCCGTGCAATCTCAAAAAGGGCGGGCGCACGCCCAAGGAAGCGGGGATGCGCCTGCACGTCGAGCCGATCCGCCCGACCAGCTGGCATTTGCAGGAACATGGTCGCGCCTTCCCGCCCGGCTATCTGCACGAAAGCTGGCACGACTGGCTCTACTGGGATGTCGAGTTGATGGCGTGAGGCCGCGACGCGCGGCGTTGCTGGCGCTTCTGCTGCTGCCGGGCATGGCCTTCGCGCAGGAGGATCACTCCAGCCTCACCCGCGCCAAATATGTCCGCAACTGCCTGATGTGCCACAGCCGCGCCGCGCCGGAGGGGATAGCGCCAGCCATCATGCGCGGCCTCTATCCCGAACGCGGCCTCGCTCCGGCGCTGGTCATGCCCGGCGTCACCTGCTGGCGTCGCTGCCGGACATGTTTTGCGCCGGAACCGAAGGCCGTGCATTAGGTCAGGATACCGGCAACCAGTCCAGGTCTATATCCTTGAGCCGGTTGGTATAATGGCCGATCTCCTCCAGCCGCGCCATGTCGTTGAGGATGATGCGTCCGTTGGAGCGGCTGATAAGGCCTTCCTGCTCCATCTGTCGGATCATCCGGTTGACATGGACCGATGTCAGCCCGATCGAATCGCCGATTTCCTCCTGCGTCAGCTTCAGGTCGAAACTGTCGATGATGCTGTCGTCGGTGACGCGCAGCCGGTCGAACATGTCGAGCAGGAAGGACGCGACGCGCGCCTTGGCCGATGTCCGGCCCAGCGCGGCCAGCCGGTCGGTCATCGCCACCCGCTCTGCATTGGACAACAGGAACAGCAGCGCCGCGACGCGTGGATATTCCTCCAGCAGCCGGCGCAGCGCATGTTTGTCGAACGGGCAGACGATCACGTCCGATAGGGCGACCAGCGATTCGGGCGCCTTGCTGTAGATGGTGCTGGCCGATCCGATGAAATCGCCGGGGAAATAGACGCGCAAAATCTGGCGGCTGCCATCGGGCAGGATGACGAAGCTCATCACCCGGCCTTCTCTCAGCACGAACAGTTCCGTTACCGTGTCATTGACCCGCTGGATCATCCCGCCGCGCTTGATCTTGCGCGGATTTTCCTCGAGCCGAGCCAATGCCTTCTTTTCCGCGTCGGACAGGGGCACCTGTTTTGCCAGCCTTTCCGCGAAACAGCTCGTTGCCACCCAATACACCTTTTTCCAATTGTCGTTACGATGGCAAAACGCCCCATGCGCCTTTTGGCTGCATTTTCAGGACGCGCACTAAACTCGATCAAGGTTGCCGCCCGCTTTGCAATTATGTTGCATATGTTCGCCGTGCCACCGGGTTAACCATGACGAATGGCGGTCGAGCCGCCTTGCACGGGGCGCAATAGACGCTATGAACCCTGTCCAATGGACCGCATTCACATCCGCGGCGGCAACGCGCTCAATGGCCGCCTTCCCATCTCCGGCGCGAAGAACGCCGCCCTGACGTTGCTGCCCTGCGCGTTGCTGACCGACGAACCTGTGACGCTGCGCAACCTGCCGCGCCTCGCTGACGTCGACAGTTTCGGCCATCTGCTGAACCAACTGGGCGTATCGACCATGATCGAGGGCGCCCGGCCGGAGGATTTCGGCCGCGTCCTGACGATGCGCGCCGGCCGCGTCACCTCGACCGAGGCGCCCTATGATATCGTGCGCAAGATGCGCGCCTCGATCCTGGTGCTCGGCCCGCTGCTGGCCCGCGTGGGCGAGGCGCGGGTATCGCTGCCCGGCGGCTGCGCCATCGGCAACCGCCCGATCGATCTGCATTTGAAGGCGCTGGAAGCGTTCGGCGCGACGCTCGAAACGACGGCCGGCTATGTCCGCGCCAGCGTGCCGGACGGCGGCCTGCCGGGCGGCATCTACACTTTCCCGGTGGTGTCGGTCGGCGCCACCGAAAATGCGGTGATGGCGGCGTCGCTGGCCAAGGGCACCTGCATCCTCGAAAACGCCGCGCGCGAGCCGGAGATCGTCGACCTGTGCAACCTCCTCGTCGCCATGGGCGCGGATATTGAAGGCATCGGCACCGACAAGCTGGTCATCCACGGGCGCGAGCGGCTGCACGGCGCGACCTACAGCGTCATGCCCGACCGGATCGAGGCGGGCAGCTATGCCTGCGCCGCCGCCATAACCGGCGGGTCGGTCGACCTGGTCGGCGCCAATGCCGACGACATGCACGCCATCCTCGCCGCGCTGCGCGACGCGGGCGTGCAGGTCGATCCGCACAAGGACGGCATCCGCATTGCCTCGGATGGCAAGCTCAAGCCCCTGACCCTGTCGACCGCGCCCTTCCCGGCCTTTCCGACCGACATGCAGGCGCAGTTCATGGCGATGCTGACCAAGGCGGACGGCGCGTCGGTGCTGACCGAAACCATCTTCGAAAATCGCTACATGCATGTGCCCGAACTGGCGCGCATGGGGGCGGACATCGCCGTCAACGGCCGTACCGCCGTAGTGCGCGGCGTCGACAGGCTGGTAGGCGCGCCGGTGATGGCGACCGACCTGCGCGCCTCGATGAGCCTGATCCTCGCGGGCCTCGCCGCCGAAGGCGAAACCCAGGTCCAGCGCGTCTATCATCTCGATCGCGGCTATGAGCGGCTGGAAGAAAAACTCTCGGCCGTCGGCGCCGATATCGAGCGGGTCAGCGATGGCTGAGGGGTGCGGGCTGGCGACCGATCGGGCGACCTTGCTGTCGCTCTACGACCTGGATGCCGGCGGATTCCGTAATCTGGACGAAATTACCGGTTTCGCCGCGCAATTGTGCGATGTGCCGATCGCCCTGGTCAGCATCGTCGAGGATGTGCGGCAGCGCTTCCTGTCCCGCGTCGGCCTGGATGCCGAAGAAACGCCGCGCGACGTCTCCTTCTGCGCCCTGGCGATGCTGCGGGAGGAGATTTTCCTCGTCCCGGACGCGACCCGCGATCCCCGCTTTGCCGACAATGCGCTGGTCACGGGCGCGCCGCATATTCGCTTCTACGCCGGCGCGCCGCTGGTGAGCGCGGATGGCGCGCCGCTGGGCGCACTGTGCGTCATCGACACGGTCCCGCGCCCCGACCTGACCCCGTTGCAGCGGCAGGGTCTGACCCTGCTCGCCCGGCAGGTGATGGTGGAACTGGAAGGGCGCCGCCGCGACCGTGACACGATCCTGCGCCAGCGCATGGACGCCGCCGCCGTCGCCGAAAGCGATCGCCTGTTTCGCTCGCTGGCCGACACCATGCCGCAGATGGTCTGGTCGACGCTGGCGGACGGCTATCATGACTATTATAACGCCCGCTGGTACGAATATACCGGCGTGCCGACCGGATCGACCGACGGCGAGGCGTGGAACGGCATGTTCCATCCCGACGATCAGGATCGGGCCTGGACGCGCTGGCGTCATAGCCTGACGACCGGCGAACCCTATGAGATCGAATATCGGCTGCGCCACCATGGCGGCGACTATCGCTGGACGCTCGGCCGGGCGCTGCCGATCCGAGATGGCGACGGCGCGATCGTGCGCTGGATCGGCACATGCACCGAAATTCACGAACAGAAGCTGATGATGGAAGAGCGCGAGATGATCGCGCACGAGCTGTCGCACCGGATCAAGAATATCTTTTCGGTGATCGCTGGCCTGATCGGCCTGTCGGCGCGGCAGCATCCGGCGATTGCGGACGTGGCCGACGACCTGCGCGATCGGATATTGGCGCTGGGCCGCGCCCATGATTTCGTGCGGCCGCACAGCGCCGAATCCGCGCCGCAGGTTGGCGGCGGGCAAGCCAGTCTGTGGGGCTTGCTCGACCAGATTTTCGCGCCCTATGGCAACGAAGCGGGATCGCGCATCCTGTTGTCGGGCGACGATCCGGCGATCGACGATCGGTCCGCGACGCCGCTCGCGCTGCTGTTCCACGAATTGGCGACCAACGCAGCCAAATATGGCGCGCTGTCGGTGGCCGAGGGCCGGATCGATCTGCATATAAGGGTCGAGGGCGAAGACATCCACATCGACTGGCAGGAAGAACATGGTCCTGTGGTCGTGCCTGGCGGCGCCGACGGCTTCGGCAACCGGCTGATGACGCTGAGCGTCGAACGGCAACTGGGTGGGCGAATAGAAAGAGACTGGCGGCCGGACGGCCTGCGCATCAGCCTCTGGATTCCATCGCGTTCCATGAGCCGGACGGCGGGAACGGCGTAAAACCGGCAATTTCTGCTGCTGTCAGGTCGGGCTGCTCCGCCGCAGCCAGCCGCAGCGTAGCGGAGATGCTGTGCGCGCGGAACGGCTTGGTGATGACGCCCAGCGCCGCGACCGACGCTGCGCCGATTTGGGTCGGGTTGGCGGTGACATAGATGACGCGAATGCCGTGACGGGTGGCCAGCTCGATGCCGATATCCGGCCCGGTCGGGCCATCGCGCAGGTTCAGGTCGACAAGGGCGATGTCGCAATCTTGCGCGCAAGCAAGCGCGCCTTCGCGATCGGCGGCGATCGCGCCGACCTGGAATCCGGCATCTTCGACGATCTGCTCAATCTCCAAAGCGACGAAAATCTCGTCCTCGACTATCAGAACCTTCTTGCGCATTGCCTAACTCGTTAAACTTGATGCAAATAAAGTCCTTGCCCGTCTCTTGGTTCCGCTGCGGTGCAAAAAACCGACCAGATTGCCCCAAAGGACAGGTCAGTCCGCAACGCTGGTCCACAGCGTTTCGAACTGCGTCCCCTGCATCAGCAGCACCGACGCGGGATAGCCCGCCTCGCTCGCCTGGCGCGCGGTGCCGGTGGCGCTGTCCACCGCCAGCGCCTGGGTAGTGAAGGGACCATAATATTTATTGTCCAGATTGATCTTCCAGACGCCCTCATGCTGAAGGACGATGTAGCGGGCGTGGGGCAGGGCCATGTCAGAGTACCTCGGTGTTATAATGGTGCCAGGCCATGATCGCGGCGGCGCCGCGATGCGGACGCCAGGCTTCGGCGACGTCGCGGGTCAGTTTTTCGCTCGGCCGTTCGGGCAGGCCCAGGATGCGGCCGATCTCGATCTGCACCGCCAGGTCGCCAGCGGGCCAGATGTCGGGACGCCCCTCCGCGAACAGCAGATAGATTTCCGCCGACCAGCGGCCGATGCCCTTGATCCGGACGAGCTGCGCGATCGCCTCCTCGTCGTCGGCCGGCAGGGCGCCCAGGTCCAGAGCGCCCGACAGGATCAGTTCGGCCAGGCTGCGGGCATAGCCCTGCTTCTGGCGGGACAGGCCGCAGGCACGCAAGGCGTCATAGTCCCGCGCCAGCAGGGCGTCGGGCGCGCAGCCTTCGCCCAGCTCCGCTTCCAGCTTGCGCCACACCGCCGCTGCGGCCGCCACGCTGACCTGCTGGCCCACGATCGTCCGCAACAGCGTTTCATAGCCCGGCGCCCGCACCCGCGGCGCGGGATAGCCCACCCGGCCGATCGCTGCGCCAAAGCCGGGCTCCAGCGCGGCGATGGCGTCCAGGCTGGTGCGTAACTGTTCTGCACTCGTAACCATAACTCTGCTGTCCAGCCCTTGATTTCCCGGCGTCTGTGGGTCAGAGCGGCGAAGAAAATTCGAGGGGATTGGATAGATGCCGAAATTGATCGTGGTCAACCGTGCAGGTGAAGAACAGGCTGTCGATGGCGACAATGGCCTGTCGGTGATGGAAATCATCCGCGACAACGGTTTTGACGAATTGCTGGCGCTGTGCGGCGGTTGCTGCTCCTGCGCGACCTGCCATGTCTATGTCGATCCGGCCTTCGCCGACGCGCTGCCGGCCATGAGCGAGGATGAAAACGACCTGCTCGACAGCTCCGATCACCGCAACGAGACCAGCCGCCTGTCCTGCCAGGTCATGCTGAGCGATTCGCTCGACGGCCTGCGCGTCACCATCGCGCCGGAAGACTGAATAGGCGCATAGGCGCCGATATACCTACCGCCGTTCGTTTCGAGCGAAGTCGAGAAACGAGGCAGAGCCGAGTTCAGCGAAGCTAAACAGGAAGCGCTTTGCTAGCCGCGTCTCGACTTCGCTCGAAGCGAACGACGGTAGATGCCCTAATTCTTCACCCGCAGCGTGGCCGCCGGCGCGTCGCTGGTCAGCGGCGATATCGTCCAGATGATCCGCTTGCCCTGGGGCGTGGTTTCCGCGCCCTCCTCCTGATTCTGGCTGACGATCTCCGCGTCGGTGGTCAGGGTGAATCTGCCATTCAGCGCCTTGGCCGCCTCGTCTCCCGCGCCACCGCTGCCCAAGCCGGCCGGTCCCTGGCTCTTGTCGAACCCGTTGGCGAAGCCAGGCGCCTTGACGCGCACCCGGTCGTCGCCGCGCAGTTCCACCGCGACGAAGGGCAGCACGATCTGGGCGTCGATGTTGAAGGGGAAGAGGAAGGCGTGGGTCAGCTTGCCCGTAATCGCATAGTCGATCTCGAACTTGCGGTTGCCCATGTAGCGGGCCGACCGAAACCCCTTTTCCCTGGTCAGGGCGGCGGCGATCGCCTGCATCTGCGCTTCGTCGCCCTTGTCCGCACTATCCGCGACGGCGTCGCTGAAATCCTCGTCGCGCGCCGCGATCTGCAACAGGGTCGGCGCGGCCTCGGCCTCGCCGTCCGTGTCATCGCTGGTGGACGGTACGCCGCCTGTCATGCCGCTCTTGCCCATGTCCGACGCCAATATCTCCCCCTTATAGGCGAAGGCGAAGCTGCGATCGGCGCGGATGTCCAGGGGCGATTCGAACGTGCCCGGCGTCACCAGGCAGGCGGAGAGCGCCAGCAGCCCCGCCAGCGCCCCCAGGGTGCGATACAAGCGGTTCATGGCATTCTCCTTCCTGACAGGCGGGTCAGCGCACCGTCGCAGCGTATAGCGCGATGGCCGCGGCGTTGGACACGTTCAGGCTCTCCATCCGCGGGCTGATCGGCAGCTTGGCGATGATGTCGCAATGGGCGATCGTATTGTGGCGCAGCCCTTCGCCCTCGGCTCCCAGCACCAAAGCGACACGCGATTCGCCGATCGCCTCGCCCAATGTGGTGTCGGCGTCGCCGTCCAGCCCGATGCGCCAATAGCCCGCTTCGGCAATCTCTTCGAGCGCGCGGGCCAGGTTCACCACCCGCACCCAGGGTATATTTTCCAGCGCGCCCGACGCCGCGCGCGCCAGTACGCCCGATTCGGGCGGGGCGTGCCGGTCCTGCGTGACGATGCACAGCGCATCGAAAGCGGCGGCGGAGCGCAGGATCGCGCCCACATTATGGGGGTCCGTCACCTGGTCCAGCACCAGGATCGGCCGCCTGTCGTCCTGTCCTTCCTCCAGCACTTCGCCCAGCCAGACATCGTCCAGCGGCTCGACTTCGGCGACGATGCCCTGATGCGGCGCGTCGGACGGGACCATGCGGCCCATGTCGGCGACGTCGGAATAGACGATCGGCAGCACCGGCGGCAGGTCGAGGGCGCCCAGCGCTTCGCGCGTGCCCCATATCTTGCGCACGATGCGGTTGGGGTTGGCGAGCGCCGCTATGACGGCGTGGCGACCGTAGAAGCGGGGGAAGGTGCCCTTGGGCTTGGTGGAGCGATGCGGCTTTTTCATGATTGCGCTCTTTTCACATCACCCCATTGACAGGCAAGTCTCCTTTCGCCATTGAGCCGCCTCCAGCGCGGCGGGAACGCAAATTTCTTGTCGCGCAGGGCACTGGACAGGTGGCCGAGTGGTTAAAGGCAGCAGACTGTAAATCTGCCCGGGTTTCCCGTACGCTGGTTCGAATCCAGCCCTGTCCACCACTGCATCGGGCCGATGCAGGCGGTCTTTTACGGACCGGAAACAGGCCGGTGTGGACGCATAGCTCAGTTGGTAGAGCAGCTGACTCTTAATCAGCGGGTCCTTGGTTCGAGCCCAAGTGCGTCCACCATAGCCTGTCCCGACAGGCCTCCAGGCGCGCCGCCTCTTTTCGGGTTTCCGGCTTGCGTGCCTCCCGTTCGAGCCCGTTGAAAGACGAAGGGACAGCGCCCATGGCGTGGCTCATCCTCGGCATTGCCATATTCACCGAAATCTGCTGGGCCTTGAGCCTGAAATGGGCCGCGACCCTTGGAAGCTGGCAAGCGTCCGTCGTGCCGATCGCGCTCAGCTTCCTCAACATGGGCCTGCTCGCGCTGGCGATGAAGGGCATTCCCGCAGGCACCGCCTATGCGGTCTGGACGGGCCTTGGCGCGGTGGGCGTCATCATCGGCGGCGTCCTCTTCTTCGGCGACAGGGTCAATCCGGCGCAGATCGCCTTCATGGCGATGATCGTGGTGGGCGTTGTGGGGACGAAGCTCTTCGCCTCGGCCTGACCGCGCGCACGGCACATCGCAAGGACCATTGCCGCAGCGCAACAAAAATCGCGCCGTCGCGTTCGCTGGACAAGTTTCATTCATCCTTGCCCGGTTACGCCCTCCCCACATGACTCTTGATCGCCGCGACCTGCTCATCCGCACCCTTGGCGGCGTCCTCGCCATAGGCTTGCCCCGCAGCGCCCTGGCGCAGGGCGATGTCGAGCGTGTCGACGCCCTGATCGCGAAGATGACGCTGGAGGAAAAGGCGGGCCAGATGACCTGCCTCGCCGACAGCTTCCGCCCCTTCAACCCGCCCAACCCGCAGGTCGGCATCCAGGATGAAAAGCGCCTGGCGCAGGAAATCCGCCGGGGCCGCGTCGGCTGCCTCTTCAACGGCATCGGCGTTGCAGGCGGCCGCCGCGCGCAGGAGATCGCGGTCAAGGACAGCCGCCTCGGCATCCCCTTGCTCTTCGCGGGCGATGTCATCCACGGCCTCAAGACCATCTTCCCGGTCCCCCTCGCCGAAGCCTCCAGCTTCGATCCCGCTTTGTGCGAGCGCACCGCCCGCGCCCAGGCGGTCGAAGCCACCGCCGCAGGCCTCCACCTCACCTTCGCCCCCATGGTCGATGTCGCCCGCGACCAGCGCTGGGGCCGCGTGGTGGAGGGGGCAGGGGAGGATGTGACCCTCACCGGCATCCTCTCCGCCGCCCGCGTCCGCGGCTTTCAGGGCCGCGACCTGCGCCGCGACGACGCGCTGCTCGCCTGCCCCAAACATTTCGCCGCCTATGGAGCCGTCGCCGCGGGCTTGGAATATGGCAATGTCGACATCAGCGAGGAAACGCTGCGCGAAACCCATCTGCCCCCCTTCGGCAAGGCGTTCGCGGCGGGCGCGCTCACCACCATGGCCGCCTTCAACGAGATCAACGGCGTCCCCGCCACCGCCGACAGCGAACTCCTCACCGACATTTTGCGCGGCGAGATGCAGTTTCGCGGCTTCGTCTTTTCCGATTACACCGCCGACGAAGAACTGGTCGCCCACGGCTTTGCGGAGGATGACCGCGACGCCGCCCGCCTCGCCGTCCTCGCAGGGGTCGATATGTCGATGCAGAGTGGCCTCTATATCCGCTACCTGCCCGATCTGGTGAAGAGCGGCGCGGTGCCGATGGGCACGATCGACGTCGCCGTGCGCCGCATCCTCTATGTGAAGGCCGCCATCGGCCTGTTCGACAACCCCTATCGATCGCTGAACGAGGAAGCGGAAAAGACCCGCATCTTCACCCCCGCCCATCGCGCCCTGTCCCGCGAAGCCGCCACCCGCTCCGTCGTCCTGCTCAAGAATGAAGGCGTCCTGCCGATCGACCCGGCCAGGGGGCAGGCCATCGCCCTCGTCGGCCCCTTCGCGCAGGACACCGCCAATCTCTACGGCCCCTGGGCCTTCTATGGCGACCCGGACAAGGGCGTGGACATCGCCACGGGCCTGCGCGTCGCGCTCCCCGACCAGACCAAATTCACCGTCACGCGCGGCAGCGACATCAGCGGGCCGATCGAGGGCGGCATCGCCCAGGCAGTGGCGGCGGCCAAAGCGGCGGACATCGTCCTGCTCGCCATCGGCGAATCGCAGGCCATGTCCGGCGAAGCCCAGTCCCGCACCGTCATCGAAATCCCGCCCGCGCAGCAGGCGCTGGCCGACGCCGTCGCGGCCACCGGCAAGCCGGTCGTCATCCTGCTGCGCCACGGCCGCGCGCTCGCCCTGCATGACGGCGTCGCCAATGCGCAGGCGATCCTCGCCACCTGGTTCCTGGGCAGCGAGGCGGGCCACGCCATCGCCGACATCCTGCTGGGGAAGGTTGATCCATCGGGCAAACTCCCCGTCAGCTTCCCCTGGGAAAGCGGGCAGGAGCCTTTCTATTATGACCGCAAATCGACCGGCCGCCCGGTGCTGGGCAATGGCAGTAGCGAATATAAGGCCCGCTACGCCACCACCGACAATAGTGCGAGGTTTCCCTTCGGCCACGGCCTGACCTATACCGACTTCGTGCTGGACCAATTGAAGCTGTCCGACAGCGCGCTCCGCTGGGACGCCGCGATCGAAGTGACCGCCCGCATCACCAACAAGGGCGACCGCAAGGGCAGCGAAGTGGTCCAGCTCTACACCCGCGACCGCGTCGCCAGCCGCACCCGCCCGATCCGCGAGCTAAAGCGCATGGCCCGCGTGACGCTGGGTCCGGGCGAAAGCAAGACGGTGCGTTTCTCGTTGTCGCGCGTCGATCTGGAATTCGTCGGCGCCCGAAGCCAGCGCATCGCCGAACCCGGCGCGTTCGACCTGTGGGTCGGGCAATCGAGCGTGGGCGGATTGAAGGGCGAGTTTACGTTGTATGCACAGGGACCGGCGAAGGAGTAGAACTTAAAGCCCCTCCCCCTCAGGGGAGGGGTTGTCAGGGTTGCGCCACTACTCGCCGTTCAACTGCCGTTTGGCCGCACCAGAAAGCAGACTATCAAGGTGCCGCCAATGGTGTGTTCCGAATTGATGCGTTGCGCGAGATGTTCTGTGCTAAGCTTCCTAACACACTCGAATTACGTACTCACGCCAGCGACATATATCCAGGTATGGCTTTCGACCCGCGAGTCTCTGGTTTCCGAAGGCTTCGGCCATGGAATTTTTTACGTCCTTACCGCCTGAAACCGCCAGCGACCTTGGAATAGCCATTGTCATCGCCTCCAGCACACCGCTCCTGCTCCTAGACGACCAGTTTGTCGTGCAAGCAGCAAGTGGGACATTTTGTCGCATGTTCGGCTTAACCCCTGATGCAGTGACCAGACGAGCAATATTCACGCTGGGCAATGGGGAATGGGATATATTGCGGCTTCGGTCGCTCCTGATTGCAACCCTATCCGGCAATGCGTCTGTCGATGCGTATGAAATGACACTCAGTCGTCCCACTGGCAATATGCAACTGGTCCTCAATGCATGCCTGCTGGATTATGGTGAAGGCGCGGCACGCCTGCTCCTTTCCGTATCCGATGTTACGGCCATACGCCTCGCTGAACGGCAAAAAGACGATCTGGTGCACGAAAAGATGGTGCTGTTGCAGGAACTTCAGCATCGCGTCGCCAATAGCCTCCAAATCATCGCGAGCGTGCTGATGCAAAGTGCGCGTAAGGTTCAGTCTGAAGAGGCGCGGACCCACCTCAACAATGCCCATCATCGCGTCATGTCTATTGCGACCTTGCAGAAGCAGTTGGCCTCTACGTCCGTTGGCGAGGTCGTCCTGCGGCCCTATTTCACGGACCTTTGCAACAGTATTGGCGCTTCGATGATCGCTGATCCCGGGCGTCTCAAGATTACGCCGACGGTTGACGACACCTCCACTACGGCGGACGTGTCGGTAAGCCTTGGCCTCATCGTGACCGAGTTGGTGATCAACTCCCTCAAACACGCCTTTCCGGACAAGGTGATCAGAGGCGATATATCGGTCAGCTATGCGTCGGATGGCCAGGCCTGGACTCTGGCTGTCGGGGACAATGGTGTTGGCATGCCGGGCGAAGCGGCGGGGGCTGTGCCTGGCCTTGGCACGGGCATCGTCGAGGCGCTGTCGAAGCAGCTTCGAGCCACTGTGGAAATTCGCGATACCCGTCCAGGGACCCTCGTCTCGATCATCCATCGCGCGGACGGGACACGGTAGCGCACCCGGTGCGTTCACACTCCCACATCCTTTACGAAAGCAGGAAACCAATGTCTTCCGATCGATCGGCTCCGCTTCTGCTGTATGTGGAGGACGAGATCCTTGTTCAGCACATGCTCATTTCCGTGTTGGAGGATGCGGGCTTCCACCTTCTCGTTGCCGATGGTGGCGTTCAGGCCAAGGACATTCTCACAGCCAAGGCCGCCCAGTTGCATGGGCTGATCACGGATGTAAATCTTGGCGATGGCCCAGATGGGTGGGACGTTGCGCGCACAGCGCGTGAGTTGAAGGCTGGATTGCCGATTGTATATGTCAGTGCGGCAAGCGAGCATGAATGGAGCGCGAAGGGCGTTCCAAATAGCATTATGATCGCAAAGCCCTTCGTCGCCGCCCAGGTCGTTGTGGCCATGTCCTCGCTTCTGACGATCTCAGACCAAGGCTAAAGCGATCCGCAGAATGGGGCGAGGCGTGTTACTACCGAATACCGATCCATTCGATCCTTGCGCCGCGTCTCGGCCCATCGCCGCGCATATCACCTGACGGCATCATAGGGGCCTTCGGACCCTTCGCGCTGCAGCAGAGATGGCGCGCGGGACAGCGGAACGGCAGCTATCCGCATTACCTGCGAGAAACCGGACCGTCAGCCATCGGCCACTCCCCCCTGTCCTACACCCCACCACCCATGCCATAATTCCCCCGGCTCTTTCCCACCGTCAGCCTCCCGCCCACCGCGCCACACCCCCGCGCGGCACACCCCCATTTCGCAAAAATTCTCCTATTGCGAAATCGACGCCACCCGTCCGTCCCCACGCTTTTGCGTCAGCCACGACGGTGTGAACTTCGCAACGCCACGCCGCCTTGTAAAACGCCGCGACCACGGCTTTCCGACCCCGCGCACCCATGCTAAGGGCGCGCCCATGCTGAATCTCAACGCCATCACCGTGCGCCTTGGCGGCCGCGTCATTCTCGATCGCGCCGCCGCCGCCTTGCCGCCGCGCAGCCGCGTCGGCCTCATCGGCCGCAACGGCGCGGGCAAGTCCACGCTGATGAAGGTGATGATCGGCCAGCTCGATCCCGACGAAGGGTCGTGCGATATGCCCCGCGACACGCGGCTGGGCTATATCGCGCAGGAAGCCCCGTCCGGCACCGCGACCCCCTTCGACACCGTGCTCGAAGCCGACAAGGAACGCGCCGAACTGATGGCGGAGGCGGAGCATACGCAAGACCCCGATCGCCTGGGCCATATTTACGAGCGGCTGACGGCGATCGACGCTTATACTGCGCCCGCCCGCGCCGCCCGCATCCTGGTCGGCCTGGGCTTTGACGAGGAAATGCAGGGCCGCCCGCTCGACAGCTATTCGGGCGGCTGGAAGATGCGCGTGGCGCTCGCTTCGCTGCTCTTCTCCAATCCCGACCTGTTGCTGCTCGACGAACCGTCGAACCATCTCGACCTTGAAGCCACGCTCTGGCTGGAAAATTTCCTGAAAGCCTATCGCGGCACCGTGGTCGTCATCAGCCACGAACGCGACCTGCTCAACAATGTGGTCGACTATATCCTCCATCTGGAAGGGGGGAAGGTCACCCTCTATCCCGGCGGTTACGACGCGTTCGAGCGGCAACGCGCCGAACGGCTCGCCCAGCTCGAATCCGCCCGCGCCAAGCAGGCGGCGGAGCGCGAGAAGTTGCAGGATTATGTCGCCCGCAACTCCGCCCGCGCCTCGACCGCGAAACAGGCCCAGTCCCGCGCCAAGGCGCTGGCCCGGATGCAGCCCATCGCCGCCGCGATCGAAGATCCGACGCTGCATTTCGGCTTTCCCAGCCCCGCCGAACTGCGCCCGCCGCTCATCACCATGGACATGGCGTCGGTCGGCTACACCGAAACGCCGATCCTCAAGCGCATCAACCTGCGCATCGACCCCGACGACCGGCTGGCGCTGCTTGGCCGCAACGGCAACGGCAAGACGACGCTGGCCCGCCTGATCGCCGCGCAACTCGCCCCGATGGAAGGGACGATGGCCTCCAGCCCCAAGATGAATGTCGGCTATTTCACCCAATATCAGGTGGAGGAACTGGACGTCACCGACACGCCGCTGGAACATATGACCCGCGTCATGAAGGGCGCAACCCCCGGCGCGGTCCGCGCCCAATTGGGCCGCTTCGGTTTCTCCGGCGAGCGTGCGGTGCAGAAGGTCGGCTCCATGTCCGGTGGCGAGCGCGCCCGTCTGGCGCTGGCGCTGATCACCCGCGACGCGCCGCACATGCTGATCCTCGACGAACCGACCAACCATCTGGACGTCGACAGCCGCGAGGCGCTGGTCCAGGCGCTCAACGACTATAGCGGCGCGGTGGTCATCGTCAGCCACGACCGCCACATGATTGAACTGGTCGCCGACCGGCTCGTCCTGGTCGACAACGGCACCGCCCAGCCGTTCGACGGCAGCCTGGACGACTATACCGACATCATCCTGCGCAAGGCCGACGGCAACAGCAGCGGCGACGCGCCGAAGGCCGATCGCAAGGCCGACAAGAAAGCCGCCGCCGAATGGCGCGAGAAGCAGAAGGTCTTGAAGAACGCCGTCAACAAGGCGGAGCGCGAAATGACGACCCTGATCGCCGAGCGCAAGCGCATCGACGCCGTGCTGTCCGACCCCAAGGCCGCGACCGGCGCGGAAGCGAAGATGACCAGCAGCCAGCTCATGGTCAAACGCGCCGAGGTGGAAAAGAAGCTGGAAAGCGCCGAGGAAATCTGGATGGAGGCCGGCGCCGCGCTGGAAGCGGGTTAACGCCCCATCAGGATGAACGGCGCCCAGATATAGGGCTGGGCGGCGCCGGGGCGCTTCGATCCGATCAGCTTGAGCATCGCCCGCCGCAACGCCACGGCGCGGGGCAAGCCGCGCGCCGCACCCTTCACCGTCTCCAGCGTGACGAAAGCGCTGGCGTCGTCCCGCACCGGCCAGTGCGACACCAGCAGCGATCCCGCCCCGGCATAGCGGAACGCCTGCGCCAGTCCCGAATAGGCCGGCGCTTGGGCATTATCGCCCGCAGCGGTGTTGCAGGCGGACAGGATCACCCAGTCCGCGCCGATCCGCATCGCCGCCACTTCCGACGCCGTCAGCAGCCCGTCGTCCCCTACCGCATCGGCGGCCGGTGGGGACAGCACCAGCGCAGGCTCGGTCACCCCCTCCATCTCCCCGCCCACCAGCCCATGGGTCGCGAACAGGATCACGGCATAGCCGGACAGATCGCGGCCCCGCAGCCCGGCCTCGCTGGCATCCCGTCCGACCAGCAGCGTGGTGCGCTCCATACCGAAGCGATGCGCCACCGCCCGTAATTCGGCCTGCGATCCGGGCAGCGGCGGCAATTGCGACAGCGCCCCGGCCCCTCGCGGCGCATCGGCCGTCTGGACGGCGCCAAAGGTCAGCGGCGCGCCAATGCCCAAAAAGCGCTGGTCGCGTGCCGCCATCTGCTGCCGTCGGTCCTTGGCATCGGCGAAGCCGGGCTGAATCTCGATGGCGAAGCGGCGGATCAGCCAGGGCGTATCACGCGTCGCCGCCGCGACGGGGCGCTGCGGTAACATGCCGAAGGGCAGGGACGCGAAGGCCCCGGTCGGCACGATGCGCAGCGCGCGCGCCCGGCCCAGCGTGGCGAGGATGCCGGGGGTGAAGATCTGGCTATACAGGGTATGGGCACTGCTCTGGTCGAAGCCCGCGGGCGTCAGCGAACCGCGCAGCCGCCCCACCAACGCCACCAGCGCGGCGCGATCCATCTGCGCCCGCTCGATCCGCGTGCCCCCGGCGCTGACCGCGAGCAGATAGACTCCGTCGAAAGCCGGCATCACCGCCAGCAGCGCTTCGCCCTCACCCAGCCCGTCGCGCAGCGCGCCGAGATCGGGTCGCTCGCCGCCATTTGCCTCGACCCAGCGTGGATAGTCCCGGGCGATGGCGGCGCGCTCGACATCGACCGTCGCCGCCACGGCCGCGCGTTCGGTACGCGCCGCCGCGACGCCGTTGTCGGTCGCCAAGGCCTTGAGCAGGCGGCTGTCGACCGCCTGAAGTATCTTGGTCCGGTCCTGCAGGCGGCGCACGCGCGCGGCCAGCGTCGGATCGGCGACCAGCCGCTGGGCGACCAGCCGGTTGGCCTGGGCGATGCGCGATCCGGCCAGGATCGCCATGGCGTCCAGCGCCAGCGCGGCGTCCTGCGCCTGCGTCGCCACCGCCAGGATGGTGTCGAGCGCGGCGCGTTGCTCCTCGGTCAGTTCGGCGTCGTCATGGACGCTGGCATCGTCGCGCAACAGGCCGACAAGTCGGCGCGCCGTCTCGCCGAGCGCCGCCTGGTCCGATCCGGTCCAGGCGGACAGCATCGCCGCCTGCGCCAAGGGAATCGCAGGCGCATTGTCGAGCTGGCGGGTTTCGGCTGCGAAGGCGGCGGCGGCGGCGCGGGCCTCTTCGCCATGTCCGGCGGCGATCAAAGCCGGGATCAGATAGGGATAGACGCGCTGGCCGATATCCCGGTCCTTGTCCGATCCGGCGCGCACCCGCGCCAATGCGGCGTTGAACCGCTCGACACCCTGGTCGCGATGCCCCTCCGCCAGCGCGGCCGATGCGGCGAAGGCGAGGGCGCGGGCCGATTGCGGGCTGTTTTCGCCCTCGATCCCGCGAAAGCCGCGTTCGGCTTCCATGAACAGCGGTTCGGCGTCGGCATAGCGTTCCAGCGGCAACAGCACCGTACCCAGATTCTGGAGGCCGAACTGGAAATAGAGGCTGCCGGTGCCGACCGTATCGCGCTTGATGGCGATGGCGCGCTGCAAATAGTCGAGGCTCTCGTTACGCCGACCGGTGCGCGACAGCAGCAGGCCCAGCGCTTCGAGCGCGCGGGCGTAGCTGGGATGTTTGCGGTCGATATGGTCGGTGGCGATGTCGACCGCCATGCGCGCATATTTTTCCGCTTCGACATCGCGATCGGCGCGCTGGAGCATCTGGGCATAGGTGTAATAAGCGCCGATCGTATCGGGACTGTTGGGGCCGGAGGCTGCGATCCGCGCCTCCATGCTGGCCCGTTGCGCATCCACCGCTTCGACGTTGCGGCCGAGGCGGGTCAGCGCCTGCGCGTGGGAGAAGGCGATGTTCGACCGCAGCATATGCGTCGACGGGTCGAGCTTGTCAGGCGGCGTGCGGGCGATATAGCCGTCCATATAGTGGCTGGCCTGCGCCAAAACCTCCGCCGCGCCGGTCACGTCGCCCAGTGCAGCCTGAACATAGCCCTTGATCGACAGGCCCTGCATCCACGCGACGGGATAGGCGTCGGCGAAGGGCGCGAGCAGCGCCAGGCCGTCATTGGCATGGGCCAGCGCATCGGGATTCTTCCCGTCGATCTGGTCCATGGAGGACAGGTTGATCAGGGCGACCCCGGCCAGCGGATGCGGCTTGCCCGCGACCTTCGCCCTGAGCGCAGCGACGTGCAGCCGGGCCCAGGCGTCGCGGGTCTTTTGCGACATGGACAGGGCATAATCGTCGCTGTCGAACAGCGCGAAAGCCTGCCGTTCAAGCAAATAGAGCCGGGCATGGCGCGGGTCGGTGGGCGAAAAGGCGGCTGCCGGAGCGGCCGCGGACGCCGCGTGGGTCGGCAAGGCCAGCGCCAGAAGCATGGCCGCACACCGCGTGGAAAGCTGCATGACACCACCCCCGCTCTTCAATCGACCCGTGCGTCTCTTGTGTCGGCGGAGCGCGGGCGTCAAGGCCGATGCCGGTCAGCCCAGCGTCAGACGCCAGTCCCAGCGCAGCGGATCGCCGTCCATCACCTCGACCCCGCGGGCGATCAGGGCGTCGCGAATCTCGTCCGACAGGGCGAAGTCTTTCTCCGCGCGGGCGGCAGTTCGGCGTTCCAGTTCGGCCTCGATCTCCTCGGACGCGATCTGCGCATCCTTGGGCCGCAGGCGCAGGTCTGCGCGGCTGAGCGTCAGCAGGTTCAGACCCAGCGCCTGGTCGAAGGCGGCGATCAGGCAGAGCTTCTCGTCCACCGGCACCTTCTTCATGGCCGTCACCTCTTCCAGCAGCGGCAGGGCGCGGGGCGTCATGAGGTCGTCGGCGATCGCCGCGTCGAACTGCTCCAGCAGCGGCGCCAGCTTGGGGTGCAGGTTGGCGCGCAGATAGTCGAGGCGCGGGGATTGCCAGGTCACGCCCTCGGCCCGGGCCTTAAGGCCCTCGACCCCCATCACCAGCCGCTTGAGCCGGGTCAGCGCCGCGGCGAGATTGTCGGCGCTGAATTCCAGTTCGGACCGGTAATGCGCGCCCAGGCACAGCAGGCGATAGGCGATCGGATGCACGCCCGCGTCGATCAGGGAGAACAGCGTGGTGAAGCCGCCCTTCGACTTCGACATCTTCCCCTGCCGATCCACCAGGAAATTATTGTGCATCCACCAGCGCGCGCCAGTGAAGCCAGCCGCCGCCGCGCCGGGATCGCCGCAGCAGCTATGGAAAGCCTGGTTCTGGGCGATTTCGTTGGGATGGTGAATTTCGCGATGGTCGATGCCGCCGGTGTGGATGTCGAACGGCTGGCCGAGGCGCGCCTGGCTCATGACCGAACATTCCAGATGCCAGCCCGGCGCGCCCTTGCCCCAGGGGCTGTCCCATTCCATCTGGCGCTGCTCGCCGGGCGGCGACTTGCGCCAGATCGCGAAGTCGGAGGCGTTGCGCTTGCCTGCGACCGGATCGATCCGGGCGTGCGCCGCATCGTCGCGCCCACCGGCCAGCGCGCCATAATCGGGCACGCTGCTGCTGTCGAAATAGAGGCCGCTGTCCAGTTCGTAGCAATGATCCGGCGCGATCTTTTCGGCGAAGGCGATCATCTGCGGCACATAGTCGGTCGCAACCGTCCATTCGCTGGGCGACAGGATGTTGAGGTCGGCGATATTCTGCTTGAACGCGGTCGTATAATGGGCCGCGATATCCCAGATGCTCTTGGCCGAGGCGCGCGCGGCCGCCTCCATCTTGTCGTCGCCGGCGTCGGCGTCGCTGGTCAGATGGCCAACATCGGTAATGTTGATGATGTGGGTGACGGCCAGCCCCTTCCAGAGCAGCGTCCGGCGCAGCGTGTCGGTGAAGACATAGGCGCGCAGGTTGCCGATATGGGCGTAGTTGTAGACGGTCGGGCCGCAGCTATAGACCCGCGCATGATGATCCTCGATCGGCGCGAAGGGTTCGATCGTGCGGGTCAGGCTGTTGAACAGGCGCAGCGGCGCGGGGATGTGCTGGTCGTCGGACATGGGGACGAGCCATGTAGCGAAGCGGCGCAGGGGTCAATCCTTCCCGATCATCGTGATACAGAGAGTTGTTTAGTTAGCTAAGCAACTAAATTGGGCAGTCGATTCAATTGTTCAACTCGTTGTCTCATTTGTGAAGGCTTGGCCAATCCGC
The DNA here is from genome assembly GCF_020166615.1 of Sphingobium sp. 3R8. Classification (NCBI taxonomy): domain Bacteria; kingdom Pseudomonadati; phylum Pseudomonadota; class Alphaproteobacteria; order Sphingomonadales; family Sphingobiaceae; genus Sphingobium; species Sphingobium sp. 3R8. The sequence goes on from NZ_JAIQXR010000018.1 coordinate 74,409, forward strand.
GACCGTCGCGAAGCAGCGCGATTGTAATAAAATGTTGCGGGCGGGCCGATCCCTTGCGGCCGGGCATTGGGCATCCGATATTGTCGATGCGGGCCGGGCCCCTCTGGCGACATGGATTTCCCCCTGATCCCTGTCGCGATGTCGGACCGCATCGGGTGTGCCCGGTGCAGGTTTTGCGGCGATTTGCCCCCTCTCGTCGTCGCAGGAGACCGCACCGGACCACTCGAACCAACTTATGGAGTGAGTGTGTCCTATGAATAATCCCGTTCGCATGCCGGGCTATGGTGCCAGCCAGACGGCGCAGACCGATGCCGGCCTGCGCGCGCATATGCTGGGCGTCTTTCGCAATATGGGCCTTGGCCTGATCATCACCGGCCTGATCGCGGCGCTGGTCGGCAATACGCCGGCGCTGGCCGCCGCCATTTACGGCACGCCCTTGAAGTGGGTGGCGATCTTCGCGCCGCTGGCCTTCGTGTTTTTCTTCAGTTTTCGCATCGACAGGATGACGACCGCGACCGCGCGCATGACCTTCTGGGCGTTCGCCGCGGTGATGGGCGTGTCGCTGGGCAGCGTGTTCCTGGTCTTCACCGGCGGCAGCATCGCTCAAGCCTTCTTTTCGGCCGCGGTCATGTTCCTCGCCATGTCCCTGTGGGGCTATACAACCCAGCGCGACCTGACGAAGATGGGCAGCTTCCTGATGATGGGCCTGATCGGCATCATCGTCGCCAGCCTGATCAATATCTTCCTGGGGTCGTCTGCGATGCAGATGGTCATCTCGATCATCGGCGTGGTGGTCTTCACCGGCCTGACGGCCTGGGACGTGCAGCGCATCAAGTCGGACTATTTCGCCTTTGCCGGCCATGAAGTGGCGCAGAAGATGCAGGTCATGGGCGCGCTGTCGCTGTACCTGAACTTCGTCAACCTGTTCCAGATGCTGCTCAGCCTGACCGGCGAGCGGGAATAAGCGGATGCGGGATCAGGCCACCGTATCGGCCATGCTCTGCCCGGTCTGTCATGTCGGATTGGCGATGACGGACCGGCAGGGAGTGGAGATCGACTATTGCCCGCAATGCCGGGGCGTCTGGCTGGACCGGGGCGAACTGGACAAGATCATCGAACGGTCTGGGCAGGCGAACGCGCCATCGCCCCAGCCCGCGCCGGTCGCGCAGGCAAGCTACCGCCCGGATCGCGACTATCGCGACGACGGGCGGGGCTATCCGAAGAAGCGGAAGAAGAGCTTTCTGGAAGAGCTGTTCGATTGAAGGAAAGGCCGGTCCGATGAGGACCGGCCTTTTGCTTGTCAATGCGCCGCGCCCCAGCTTGGCCCGGTGCCGATCTCCACGCCCAGCGGTACGCTCAGCGTCACGATCGGCTCCGCCGCGTTTTCCATCACGCCCCGGATCACGGCGCTGGCGGCTTCCACGTCGCCCTCAGGCAGTTCGAACACCAGTTCGTCATGCACCTGGAGCAGCATCCGCACGCGGCTAAGCCCAGCGGCTTCCAGCGCCGGTCCCATACGCGCCATCGCCCGCTTGATGATGTCGGCGCTGGTGCCCTGGATCGGGGCGTTGATCGCGGCGCGTTCGGCGCCCTGGCGCTCGTGCTGGATCGGCGCGGTGATGCGCGGGAACCAGGTCTTGCGGCCGAACAGCGTTTCGGTGAAGCCGTTGGCGCGCGCCTTTTCCAGCGTTTCGTTGATATAGACGCTGATGCCGGGGAAGCGCTCATAATATTTGGAGATCATGTCCTGCGCTTCGTCCGCGCTGATTTCCAGCCGGCCCGCCAGCCCCCAGCGCGAGATGCCGTAGAGAATGGCGAAGTTGATCGTCTTGGCGCGGCCGCGGGTGTCGCGATTGACCTCTCCGAACAATTCCTGGGCGGTGCGGTTGTGGATGTCCTCGCCCTGTTCGAACGCCTCCTTGAGCGCGGGCACGTCGGCCATGTGCGCGGCGAGGCGCAGCTCGATCTGGCTATAGTCGGCGGCGAGGATGACATTGCCGGGTTCGGCGACGAAGGCGTGGCGGATCTGGCGGCCGATTTCGGTGCGGATCGGGATATTCTGGAGGTTGGGGTCGGTCGAGGAGAGGCGGCCGGTCTGCGCGCCGGTCAGCGAGTAACTGGTATGGACGCGGCCCGTATCGGCATTGATCTGCTGTTGCAGGGCGTCGGTATAGGTGGATTTGAGCTTGGAGAGCTGGCGCCATTCCAGCACCAGCCCGCAGATCGCCGAGCCTTCGGCCTTCAATTTTTCCAGCACGGTGACGTCGGTGGAATAGGTGCCGCTTTTGCCCTTCTTGCCGCCCTTCAGCCCCATTTCGTCGAACAGGACGACGCCAAGCTGCTGGGGCGATCCGATGGTGAAGGGGTGGCCGGCAAGGTCGAAAATCTCCGCCTCCAGCCCCGCCATCGATTGCGAGAAGGTGCCGGACAGGCGGGAGAGCTGCTCGCGATCGACCTTGATGCCGTGCCGCTCCATGCCAGCGACGACGGGGATCAGCGGCCGGTCGACCAGTTGATAGACGCGGGTGACGCGCTCGGCCGCCAGGCGCTGCGACAATGTGTGCCACAGCCGCCAGGTGACTTCGGCGTCCTCGGCGGCGTAGGCGGTCGCCTTGTCCAGCGGGACATGGGCGAAACTGATCGCCTTCTTGCCGGTGCCGGTCACTTCCTTGAAGCTGATGCATGTGTGCTGGAGATGCACGCTGGCCGCTTCGTCCATGCCGTGGCCGCCCAGCGACTTGCCGGCGTCGAGGTCGAAGCTCATCACCATCGAATCGTCGATCGGCGTCACCTCCAGCCCGACGCGGGCGAGGACGTTGAGGTCATATTTGATATTGTGGCCGACCTTGAGCACGGCGTCGTCGGTGAGCAGCGGGCGGAGCAGGCGGATCGCGGCGTCGAGCGGGATTTGCGGCGGCACCTCGCCGAACATGTCGTCGGCGGAGCGGTGGGCGAGCGGGATGTAGCAGGCGCGGCCCGGCCCGGTGGACAGGCTGATGCCGACCAGGCCCGATTCCATGCTGTCGAGGCTGTCGGTTTCGGTGTCGACCGCAACGACGCCCAGCGCCTGCGCTTCGGCGATCCAGGCTTCCAGTTGCGCGACCGTGGTGACGGTTTCGTAGAGGGCGCAGTCGATCGGGGGATGTTCGACGGTGGCTGGGGCGGCGGGGGCTGCGGTCGTGGCGGCGACGCTGGCTACTGCGACGGCGGCGGCGGGCGCGCCGAGGCGATTGAGCAGCGTCTTGAAGCCGTGGTGGGACAGAAATTGCTGGAGCGGTTCCTTGGGGATGCCCTTGAGCGTCAGGTCTTCGAGCGGTTCGGGCAGGTCCATGCTGTCATGCAGCGCCACCAGCCGTCGCGACAGCCGCGCCATGTCGGCATGGGCGATGAGGTTTTCCTGCATCTTCGACTTCTTCATGGCGGGCGCGGCGGTCAGCACGCTTTCCAGGTCGCCATATTCGGTGATGAGCTTCGACGCGGTCTTGGGGCCGATGCCCGGCACGCCGGGGACATTGTCGACGCTGTCACCCATCAGCGCCAGCACGTCGCCCAGTTGTTCGGGCTGCACGCCGAACTTGCCCATGACATAGTCGGCGCCGCGCCGCTCATTCTTCATCGTGTCGTACATGTCGACGCCGGGCTGGATCAACTGCATCAGATCCTTGTCAGAGCTGACGATGGTGACGTGCCAGCCGGCCGCGACCGCCGCTCTGGTATAGGTAGCGATGATGTCGTCCGCCTCGAACCCGGTTTCCTCGATACAGGGGAGGGAGAAGGCGCGGGTCGCGTCGCGGATCATCGGAAATTGCGGGACCAGATCTTCCGGCGCAGGCGGTCGGTTCGCCTTATACTGGTCGTACATGTCGTTGCGGAAGGTGTGCGACCCCTTGTCCAGCACCACCGCCATATGGGTCGGCCCTTCCGCCTTGCCCAGTTCCTCGGCCAGCTTCCAGAGCATGGTGGTATAGCCATAGACAGCGCCGACCGGCTGGCCATGCTGGTTGGTGAGCGGGGGAAGCTGGTGATAGGCGCGGAAGATATAGCCGCTGCCATCGACGAGATAGAGGTGATTCTGGGTCATGCGAGGGAGATAGCGGGTTACGCGCCGCCCCTCCAGTGGTCAGGACCAGTCGCGCGTCAATGCCTCCGCCGTGGCGTCCATCAGGCGGGGTTCGCCGCTGCCGGTCAGCGCATAGGACATGTCGCCGCGCCGCCAATAGGCGACCGATTCCGCGCCTTCCTGGACGGCATCGGGGCGTTCGGGCGCGCGGCTCCGGTCGCGCAGCGCGAAGAGCGAGAAATTCTTGCCCCCTTCGGTCTTCACCGCCACCACCAAAGCGGGGCCGCGCTCGGTCGGGAAGAGCTGGACGTCGGTGACGCGCCAGTCCGCGGGGAAGTGGGGCATGGCGATGCGGGTGTTGGTCGCGATTTCGCGCGCGTCATATTTGGGGGTTTCGACCTGCGAGACCATGGATGCGCGCATCATCGCGATGCGATGGCTGTTGACGGCATAATCGACATAGTCGGGCGGGCCGGACGGACGCAGGAAGACCAGCGTCAGACCGGCGGCGGCCGCAAGCGGGGCGACCAGCGGCAGGGCGCGGCGCCAGCGCGATCGCAGGGGCGCGGCCGGCAACAGGGCGGCGGCATCGGCCATGGCCGGCGGCGGGGCGGCGGGCCGGGGCGCCATCAGCCGAAGCGCGCTGCGGGTCGAGAGGTCGGCCATCACCTGCGCCGCCTGATCGGGATGGCGGGACAGGTGGGTTTCCACCACGAAGCGGCGGGAAAGGTCGAGCTGGTCGTCGACATAGGCGTCGATCTCCAGCGCGTTCACGTCATTGGTCATCATGTCCTCCCACCAGCCGCAGATGCGGACGGCCTGTTCCTGATTGTCCGTCCCGCAGCGCGGCGCGCGCCCGTGACAGGCGCGACATCACCGTGCCGATCGGCACGCCCAATATGTCGGCGGCCTGTTGATAGCTCAGCCCCTAGATCGCGGTCAGGTGCAGCGCCGCGCGCTGGGCGTCGGGCAGGGCGGCGAAACCCTGCGCGATCTCGGCCAGCCGCACATGCTCCTCCTGCTGCGGATCGATGCTGGATAGCAAGGTCTGGGCGAAGCGATCGTTGCGGCGCGTTTCGGCGGCCTGGCGGCGCTTGGCCGACACGAAGACATTGTGGACGATCGCCAGCAGCCAGCGGGTTCGGCTGCGTTCCGGCTGATAGGTCGCCCGACGCTCGATCGCGCGGAGGAGGGCGTCCTGCACGACATCGTCGGCGTCGGACTCATCGCGGGCGAGCGCGCGGGCGTAGCGGCGCATCGCCAGCAGGTCCGCTTCCATGTCGCGCGCATCGTCCATCGCTCGCTTATCCCGTTCCGGCGCGTGCCGGGCAAGGCGCGATCGCGAGCGGCGGGGCACGATCGGGCAGCAGCGCCGCATAGGCGCACACCACGGCGTCCAGCACATCGTCCCAGCGATGATGGCTGGCGGCCAAAGCGGCGGCCTGCCGCAGCCGTGCGAGCCGGGCGGACGACGCGATCAGCGCCGATGCGGCGTCGGCATAAGCGTCCACATCAGCGGGGGGCAGCAGCAGGCCGGTACGGCCCTGATCGATCAGGCTGGCGGCGCTGGGCACATCGGCCGACAGCACCGCCAGGCCGGACGCCATCGCCTCCAGATTGACGTTGCCGAAGGCTTCGGTGACGCTGGGGTTGATGAGCAGGTCCGCGCTCGCCACAGCACGGCCGAGATCGATGCCGCTCAGATGGCCGATGAAGGTCGCATTGGGCAGGCGTTGGGCCAGCCAGGATCGCGCCGGCCCGTCGCCGACGACCAGGGGGCGGACCTGATGGCCGCGCGCCCGGATCGCGGCGATGGCGTCGGCGAAGATGCCGAGTCCCTTTTCCAGCACCAGCCGGCCGAAGAAAAGCGGCACGACATCCTGTTCGTCATAACCCAGTGCGGCGCGCAATGCGGGATCGCGCAGCGTCGGCGCGAACTGATGCGGGTCGATCCCGCGTCCCCACACCGACACGCGCGCCGCGCCGTGGCGCGCCGCCATCTCGGCGTTGATAGGCGGGGTGGGCGCCAATATGTGATCGGCGTCGCCATAGAAACGGTCGAGATAGCGTTCCATCGCGCCGCGCAGGAAGCCGAGCCGATAATAGTCGAGATAGGTTTCGAACCGCGTGTGCAGGCTGGCGATGACGGGGATGCCACGCGCGCGCGCATGTTTCTGTGCCTGCCGGCCCAGCAGATCGGGGGCGGACAGATGGACGATGTCCGGCGCGAAGGCGTCGAGGTCGCGGCGCACCCCGCGCGTCAGCCCGATGGCGAGGCGATATTCGGGCCGCCCCGGCAGGCTGAGGGAAGGCACCGAGCGAATGTCGCCGATGGAGGCGAAGGCGGGTTGCGGGGCGGTGGGCGAATAGATGCGCACCTGCGCGCCGACCCGATGCAGGAGATGGCCGACCAGCCGGTTGAGCGCCCGGTTGGCGCCGTCGCGTACGCAGTCATAATTGCCGGAGAACAGCGCGACGCGGATGGCCGGGCGACGATCGACCGGCAATGGCGGGCGGATCGGGACGACGCTGGACGGGGTCGGGGGAGGAAAAAGGGCAGTCATGGCCCCTATACGCCTGCCAGGATCGCCTTATTCCCCTGCTGACTGACCGCTCGAACATTTCTGCATCATTTCCGGTAACATGGCGCATAAGGGCGGGGGCATGAGGGGGAAATGACGATGCGACTGCGGCGGACGATGCGGACGGCGGTGACGGCTATCATGGGGGCAGGCGCCGCCTGGTCGGGCGTGGCTCTTGCGCAGGATGCGCGCGATCTGTGCGCCGACCGGCCGGGTCTGGGCACGCCGGCCTGCACCGTGGACAAGGGGCGCGTGGTGGTGGAACTGGGGCTGGGAGACTGGACCCGTGAAAAAGATGCATCGACCCGCACCGACACGATCCAGGCGGGCGACGCGCTGGTGCGGCTGGGGCTGGGCGATCATCTGGAAGCGCAGATCGGCTGGACCGCCTATGGCCATGTCCGCACGCGTGACCGGCCGAGCGGTGCGGTGGAGAAGGATAGTGGGGTGGGCGACGTGCAGGTGGCGCTGCGCCGGAACCTGTCCAATCCCGACGGGTCAGGCTTTTCAATCGCGATCATGCCCTATGTGTCGTTGCCGGCCGGCGGATCGGCGATCGGCGACGGCGACTGGGGCGCGGGGCTGATCGTGCCGGTCAGCTTCGACCTTGGCGGCGGCTTTTCGCTGGGGCTGACCCCGGAAATCGATGCGGCGGTGAATGAGGACCGGTCGGGCCGTCACTTCGCCTATGGCAGCGTCGCGGGGCTGGGCTTTTCGCTGAGCGACAGCGTGTCGGGGGCGATCGAGGCGCAAGTGACGCGCGACGACGATCCGGCCGGCCATGCCACCGAGGCGCTGGGCGGCCTGTCCTTCGCCTGGCAGCCGTCGGACGACATGCAGTTCGATATCGGCGCCAATATCGGGCTGAACGCGGACAGCCCCGACGGCGAAGTCTATCTGGGCGTGGTGCGGCGCTTCTGAAGGCGGAATCTACTGCGGTTCGTGGTTCGCCGCGACCGCCTTAGCCACTGCCTGCATCAGCGCCCAGCGTTCGGGGATCGACACGGTGGTCGATCCGATCATCACCGCCACGGCATAGCTGGCGCCGTCGGGTGCGGTCATGATGCCGATATCGTTGAAGCCGGTCGACCGGGGCGGAAGATCCTGGCCGGTGCCGGTCTTGTGCAGATAGGACCAGCCCGGCGGCACGCCGCCCTTGATCCGTTGCGGCCCGGTCTTGGCCTCCGACATGATCGACAGCAGCAGGCGCGAGGAGGCCGGGGAGAGCATATGGTTCTCCTTCAGCTTCGCAAGCGCCTGCACGATCGAGGAGGGAGCCGCGCCGTCGGGCGGGCTGGCGAGATAATTGTCGAGCGCTTTCACCCGCACCGACATGGGCAGCTTGTTGCGGGCGGCGTAGAAATTGCGGCCGATCGAATAATCCTGCCGCCAGTCCAGACCCGCGGTCGCCGATTGCAGCAGCCGTTCGCCGGGGCCGAAGCGAATATCCTTGATCATCCGACGCGCCAGATAGCTGCGCACCGCCTCCGGCCCGCCGACCGCGCGCAGCAGCGTGTCGTTGGCGGTATTGTCGCTCTGCGTCATCGCGCGGCGCATCAGGTCGGAATAGCTGGTGGTCCAGCCGTCATTCTGCGCCACCAGCGCCGCGCTCGGCTGGTGGAACAGGGTCAGGTCGTTGCGGGTGATGGTGGTCGTGTCGGTGATGCGCAGCTTGCCGCGATCCACCGCGTCGAGGAAGGTCATCGATACCCAGAGCTTCGATACGCTCTGTTGCGGGAACAGCGACGTGCCGTTCCACGCCACGGTCCAGTCCGCGCCGATGCGGCGCACGGCGATGCCCACCTTGCCATGGAAGCTTTGGCCGAGGTTGCGCACGACGCTGACCAGCGCCGGGGGCGGCGCTTCATTCTGGTCGATGTCGCGATAGGGCAGCGGCGGGTTGGCGACCGGCCGGATCGGCCATGTGTTGGTGGTGGGTTGCGGTTTTTGCGGCACGGCGGCAGCGGCCTGCGCGCGTGGCGGCTCCGGCGCGCTCACACAGGCCGACAGCGCCGCGATCAACAGGACCAGGCGCGCAGAACCGCCCCGGTTTTTATGCAATGTCATTAGCGTCCCCGCACTCTCTTGGCGTCATAGGGGCGGGACGCCGGTCGCCCGGCAAGACCCATGCGACGAATGATTCCACAAATGCGATGTAAGGAGGATGAACGATGCAACCGCTTGCCGGGACACGCTATCGCTCAGTTGCGGTTCAGGGCCGGACGGGCAAGAAGGCGGCATGATCGATACAAGGATGGACAGGCGCGCGCTGATGTTGGGCGCGCTGGCGACAGGCGGTGCTTTGTGGAGCGGGGTGGCGCAGGCCGCGCCCTTCGCATCACGCCGGATCGCCATGAATATCCGCGGGGAAGGGGGCGATGTCGTCCTGATCCCCGGCCTGGCCAGCGGTCCCGGCATCTGGAACGGGGTGCTGGGCGGGGTGCCGGGCTATCGCTATCATCTGGTCCATGTACGCGGTTTTGCCGGCTTGGCCGCGGAGGCCAATGCCAGCGGCGGGCTGCTCCAGCCGATCGCGGACGAGATCGCCCGTTATATCGCCGCGGCCGGGCTGAAGCGGCCGGCGATCGTCGGCCATAGCATGGGCGGCACGCTGGCGATGCTGCTGGGCCTGAAGGGGTTGGCGAACCGGGTGATGGTGGTCGATATGCTGCCCGCCGGCGCGGCGATGGTGGGCGGCACGGCCAGCGGCATGGGCTTTCTGGCCGACCAGCTCAGCGGCTATCTGACCGGCACGCTGGCGGGACGACGCTATCTGGCGCAGATGGTCGCGCAGACGCCCGGCGCCAGGGGTAGCGACCCCGATGTCATCGCCAATGCGCTGCGCGACCTGGCCAATATCGACCTTGCGCCCCAATTGCCGCGGCTCGCCGCGCCGCTGGAGGTGGTCTATGCCGTGGGTAGCGACGCCGGGCAGGCCGCCGCCATCACCAGCCGCTTCCGCGCCGCCTATGCGCCGCGCAAGGCCACTTTGCTGAAAGCGATCGGGCCCAGCGGCCATATGGTGATGGGCGACCAGCCGGCGCGCTTCAACGCTGTATTGAAGGATTTTCTGCAAGGGTGACCGACCATTATTCGTTCTTTTCCTCACTCTTCCCGTCCCGCCGAACGAACGTGCGGCGATGCCAAGCAATGCCAGCCGCCACGATCGCCGCGGAGGCCATGCCGATCTGCGCGATGTCGGCCAGCATGTCGATATAGATGCTCATGACGCCTCCTGCATGAAGGAAGCCGCATCATTGCACGCAGGTGGTTGCCAAGCACTTAACCGAAAATTAACCACCGCGTCCGGTCAGGGCGCCAATACCGTATCGATCGCATCCGGCAGCGTTTCGGGATAGTCGAGCGTATAATGGAGGCCGCGGCTTTCCTTGCGGTGGAGGGCGGAGCGGACGATCAGCCGGGCGACCTCCAGCAGGTTGCGCAATTCGATGAGGTCGGGTGTGACGCGGAAATTGCCATAATAATCGTCCACTTCCTGCGCGAGCAGGGCGACGCGGTGCTGGGCGCGCTCCAGCCGCTTGGTGGTGCGGACGATGCCGACATAGTCCCACATGAAGCGACGGATTTCCTTCCAGTTGTGCTGGACGATGACCTCTTCGTCGCTGTTGGTGACTCGGCTTTCGTCCCAGGGCCGGATCGGCGGCGGGGCGGGCAGCTCGTCCCAATGGGCGCGGATATGTTTCGCCGCCGCCTCGCCGAAGACGAAACATTCGAGCAGCGAGTTGGAGGCGAGGCGGTTGGCGCCGTGCAGGCCGCTTTCGGTGACTTCGCCCGCCGCATAGAGGCCGGGCAGGTCGGTGCGGCCGTCGAGGTCGATCACCACCCCGCCGCAGGTATAATGCTGCGCGGGCACGACCGGGATCGGCTCCTTGGTGATGTCGATGTCGAGGTCCAGCAGGCGGGCGTAGATGGTCGGGAAATGATGCCGGACGAACGCCGGGTCTTTATGGCTGATGTCGAGATGGACATAGTCGAGGCCGAGGCGCTTGATCTCATGGTCGATGGCGCGGGCGACGATGTCGCGCGGGGCCAGTTCCTCACGCGGGTCGAAGCGGGGCATGAAGCGCTCGCCGCCGCCCGGCACGCCGGGGGGAAGCTTGAGGTGGCCGCCTTCGCCGCGCACGGCTTCTGTAATCAGGAAATTCTTGATCTCCAGATTATAGAGGCAGGTCGGGTGGAACTGATTCATTTCCATGTTCGACACGCGGCAGCCCGCGCGCCAGGCCATGGCGATGCCGTCGCCGGTCGCGCCCCGTGGCGCGGTGGAAAAGAGATAGGTGCGGCCCGCGCCGCCGGTGCACAGGATCGTCGCCTTGCCGAGCAGCGCATCCACCCGCTTGGTCTTCTTGTTGAACGCGTAGACGCCCCAGACATGGCCGTCGCCCGAATAGCGTTCGCCATGGCGGCTGGTGATGAGGTCGATCGCGATCAGATCCTCAACCAGGGTGATGTTGGGATTGGCGCGGGCGGCCTTCAAGAGCGCGATCTGTACGGCATGGCCGGTGGCGTCGTCGACATGGACGATGCGGCGATGACTGTGGCCGCCCTCGCGCGTCAGATCCCAGCGCTTGCCGAAGGCTTCGCCACCGTTGAAGGGGACGCCGAGGTCGGCGAGCCGCTCGATCGCGGCGGGGGCCTGGGAGACGACGAATTCGACGGTGGCGCGATCGTTCAGGCCTGCGCCCGCGACCATCGTATCCTCGACATGCGCCTCGAAACTGTCACCCGCGTCGAGTACGGCGGCGATACCGCCCTGCGCCCAGTTGGTGGAGCCACCATCGAGCGCGCCCTTGGCCAGCACCAGCACCTTGCGGTCCTGCGCGAGGTTGATGGCGGCCGTCAGCCCGGCCGCGCCGGAACCGATGATGATGACGTCGTGGGTGGTGGTGGTCATCGTCGTCCTACATGCTCTTTTACCGTTCGCCCTGAGCGAAGCCGAAGGGTTCGACCGAACGGAGTGAGGTTTTGCCTTCGCTACGCTCAGGCGAGGGCTTCGACAAGCTCGGCCCGAACGGAGAAAATTTCTAAGCCGCCGCCGTCAGGTTGAGGAAGACATCCTCCAGGTCCGGGTCGCGCGTGACCACGTCGACGATGGCGAGGCCGCTGGCCTGCACCGCGCTCAGCACCTGGCCGGCATTGGCGCGGTCCTTCATATAGGTGATGGTCAGGGTGCGGTCGCCCGACAGTTCGACCTTCTCGAAACAGGGGGCCTGCGGCGCGGCGGTCAGATCGCGGTCGACCGTCACCTGCACCACCTTTTCCTGCGCCATGGCGATCAGCTCGCGGGTCGGCTTGTCGGTGATGACCTTGCCATGGTTGATGATGCCGATGCGGTCGCACAATTGCTCGGCTTCTTCCAGATAATGGGTGGTCAGCACGATCGTCACGCCCAGCGCGTTCAATTCGCGGACATAGGCCCACAGTTGCTGGCGCAATTGCACGTCCACGCCCGCGGTCGGCTCGTCCAGCACCAGGATCGGCGGGCTATGCACCATCGCCTTGGCCACCAGCAGGCGGCGCTTCATGCCGCCCGACAGCGTGCGGGCATAGGCATGGGCCTTGTCGTCCAGATGCACCGCGCGCAGCAATTCCATCGTGCGGCGGCGGTCCTTGGGCACGCCGTAGAAGCCGGCCTGATTTTCCAGCGTCTCGAACGGGGTGAAGAAGGGGTCGAAGACGATCTCCTGCGGCACGATGCCGATGCTGTTCTTCGCATTGCGCGGGTGCGCGTCGATGTCGAAGCCCCAGATGCTGACGTCGCCCGCCGTCTTGTTGACCATGCCGGCCAGAATATTGATCGTGGTCGACTTGCCCGCGCCATTGGGGCCGAGCAGGCCGTAAATCTGTCCGCGCGGGATGGACAGGTCGATCCCGTCAAGTGCGCGCTTGCCGCCCTTATAGACTTTGGTGAGGTTGCGGATCTGGATGGCGGCGGGGGCAGGGCTGTCGGTCATGGCTCAACTCTATGGGGATCGAAGCCGGCAAAAGGAAGAGGATCAAAACTCGTCCGCGATATCCATCAGGCCCAGCAGCTTCTTCGGCGCGATCTGGCGCCAGCTTGCGCGGAGGCGTTCGGCGATATGATCCCAGTCGGTGTCGCCCAGGTCGAGGCGGATGCCGACCCATTCGGTGCCGAAATAGGCGGGGCGGTAATAGCGTTCCGGGTCGGCTTCCATCAGCGTCGCCTGTTCTTCCGGTGCGGTGGTCTTCACCAGCACGGCGATGATTCCGTCGCCATGATGGTCGCGGGTGAAATAGGCGAACTTCTTGCCCTTCACGACGCCGAAACAGGGCATGCCGTGCGAGACGATCTCGTCCGCCTGCGGCAGGGCGAGCGCGGCTTCGCGCACCTTGCCCAGCAGCCAGTCGGGCTGGCGTTCGCGGGTGACGAAGTCGGCAAGGGTGCGGGAGTAGAGCTGATGCTCCGCGATGAGGATGCGGGCGGCGAGGCTGTCTTGCGTGTCGCCGGGCAGGATCGCCACCGGTGTCTGGCCCAGCACTGGGCCGTCGTCCAGTTCGGCCGTGACGATATGGACCGAGCAGCCGGCATGGCTGTCGCCTGCGTCGATCGCGCGTTGGTGCGTGTCCAGCCCCTTATATTTGGGCAGCAGGCTGGGATGGATGTTGAGCATCCGGTTGTCCCAGCCGGCGACGAACTCGGGGGACAGGAGACGCATATAGCCGGCGAGCGCGACATAATGCGCGCCTGCCGCGCGGAGTTGCGCGTCGATGATCTGGTCGAACTCGGCGCGCTTCAGCCCCTTGTGGCTCTGGCCGAAAGTCGCGATGCCCTCGGCAGCGGCGAGGGCGAGGCCGGGGGCTTGCGGATCGTTGGCGGCGACCAGGACGATCTCATAGGGGCAGTCCTGCGCCTTGGCCGCGTAGAGCAAAGCTGCCATGTTCGAGCCACGGCCGGAAATCAGGACGCCGACTTTCGCCTTTTGCATAACAACATCCGTTCGTTTCGAGTGAAGTCGAGAACCCTGTTCTGACCGTTTCTCGACTTCGCTCGAAACGAACGGGCGTTATATTACCCCAGATGCGTGGCGGACCAGTCGGCCTTGGCGCTCCAGCTTTCGGTGCTGCCCCTGACGGTGCAGCCCTTGTCGCCTTCGCTGACCGCGCCGATGCGGAAGACGGTTTCGCCCGCATCCTCCAGCGCCTTGGTGACGGCGGAGACATGGGCTTCGTCCACGGCCAGCACCATGCCGACGCCGCAGTTGAAGGTGCGTGCCATCTCTTCCGGCTCGATATGGCCCTGCGCCTGGAGGAAGGCCATCAGGCGCGGCTGTTCCCAGGCGTCGGCGTCGACCGTGGCGTGGCAGCCGTCGGGCAGGACGCGAGGGATATTTTCGAGCAGGCCGCCGCCGGTGATGTGGGCGAGGGCGTGGATCATGCCGGCGCGGACCAGCGGCAGCAGGCTCTTCACATAGATTTTCGTCGGCGCCATCAGCGCGTCGATCAGCAGCACGTCCTGATCGAAGATCGCCGGGCGATCCAGCCGCCAGCCCTTGTCGGCGGCGAGGCGGCGGACCAGCGAGAAGCCGTTGGAGTGGACGCCGGAAGAGGCGAGGCCTATCAGGACGTCGCCGGCCTTCACCTTGTTGCCGGTCAGCGCCTTGGCGCGTTCGACCGCGCCGACGCAGAAGCCGGCGAGATCATAGTCGCCCGGACCGTACATGCCCGGCATTTCAGCGGTTTCGCCGCCGATCAGCGCGCAGCCGGCCATGCGGCAGCCCTGCGCGATGCCGGCGATGACGCGTTCGGCGACGCCGCTCTCCAGCTTGCCGGTGGCGTAATAGTCGAGGAAGAACAGGGGCTCGGCGCCCTGCACGATCAGGTCGTTGGCGCACATGGCGACCAGGTCGATGCCGACGCCGTCATGGCGGTCATGGTCGATGGCGAGCTTCAGCTTGGTGCCCACGCCGTCATTGGCGGCGACCAGCAGGGGATCGTCATAGCCCGCGGCCTTGAGATCGAAAAAGCCGCCGAAGCCGCCCAGTTCGGCGTCGGCGCCGGGGCGGCGGGTGGCCTTGGCCAGGGGGGCGATGGCGCGGACAAGGGCGTTGCCCGCGGCGATGTCGACGCCGGCCTTGGCGTAGCTGTAGGATTCGTTCTCGCTCATAGTTCCGGCCCCTAGAGCAAAGGCGCGGAAAACGGAACCTTCGATGTAAAGGGCATATCTTCTGGCATGGAGGTGGGGATAAGTCTCGCGTTGCCGCTTGGCATGGCGGGCAATTGTCGCCAAAAGGGCGCGCGTGAGCCTGAGCCAGACCATTTCCCGCCCCGCAGCCCTGTTGCGCCTGCTCTCGCGGCCCGTCCAGATTGCGATCGCCATCGCATTGGGCCTGGCCGCAGCGGCCCTGTTCGCGCAGATGGAAGGCGAGCGCGGCGTGCCGCCGATCGCCAGCGGCGGCGATTTCGAGGTGCGCGGGGTCAAGGTGGACGTGTTCGCCAAGGATGCCGACAGCGCCCGCTATGCCGGCTGGCGCATGGCGCAGCGACAGGCGTGGCGGATGCTGTGGACCCGCACCCATGGCGGTGGCGGCGCGCCGGCCTTGTCCGATTCGCAGCTTGAGGCGATGATCTCCGGCATCGAGATCGATTATGAGCAGGCCGGGCCGACCCGCTATGTCGCGACGCTGGGCATCTTGTTCGACCGCGCCCGGACGGGCGCGGTGCTGGGCGTGTCGGGCAATGTGATGCGATCGCCGCCGCTGCTGGTGATCCCGGTGCTGTGGGACGGCGGATCGGCCGTATCCTATGAGCGCACCAACGAATGGCAGAAGGCCTGGGCGCGATACCGCACCGGCGACAGCGCGATCGACTATGTCCGGGTGGCCGGATCGATCGCCGATCCCATACTGCTGAACGCCGGCCAGACCGGGCGGCGCGGGCGCTTGTGGTGGCGCGTGCTGCTCGACCAATATGGCGCCGCCGATGTGGTGATCCCGATCGCGCGGCTCGACCGCGCCTATCCCGGCGGGCCGGTGACCGGCACTTTCACCGCGCGCTACGGCCCCGACAACAGCCTGATCGGCAGCGTGACGCTGCGCGCGTCCAACGACAGCGGATTGCCCAAGATGATGGACGAGGGCGCACGGCGGATCGACGAACTTTATATCCGGGCGCTCAACGACGGCCGCCTGCGGCCTGACCCGTCGCTCATCATCGAGGAGCCGGTCGATCCGGCCGCGCTGGAAATCGAGAATGCGGTCGAGGCGCCGGTCGAGGCGGTGGAACTGCCGAGCGTGGCGTCCAGCGGCACGAGCTTCTCGATCCAGTTCGACACGCCTGACGTCGGGTCGATCGGCGCCGGCGAATCGACGGTGCGGTCGATCCCCGGCGTGCGCACCGCCAATACAAGCAGCCTGGCGCTGGGCGGGACGTCGGTGATGCAGGTCAGCTTCGACGGAACGGTCGACATGCTGCGCGCAGGGTTGCAGGCGCGCGGCTATAGCGTCGCGGTGTCCGGCACGACGCTGCGGATTACGCGGCGACAGGCGTCCCCGCCCCCGCAATGAGCCAGATCAGCCTGCCCTTCGAATGGCATGGTGGCGCGGGTGATGGCGACTTTCTGGTCAGCGACGCCAACGCCCAGGCCGTCGCGCATCTGGAACGGTGGCGCGAATGGCCGCTGTCGGTGAGCGTGCTGACCGGCCCGCGGCGGTCCGGCCGGTCCACGTTGGCGCGCCATTTCGCGCAGATGAGCGGCGGCGAGATCATCGACGACGCGCAGGGGCAGGACGAGCATCGGCTGTTCCACGCCTGGAACGCGGCGCAGACCGAGCGGCGGCCGTTGCTGATGGTGGGGCTGGCGCCGCCGGCAAGCTGGACCGTGGCGCTGCCCGACCTGCGATCGCGGCTGGCCGCCGCGCCCCATGTCGCAATACAGGAGCCGGACGAGGCGTTGGCCCGCGCGCTGATCGAGCGGGCGTTCGACACGGCCGGGGCGGGCTATGCCGCCGACCTGCCCGAATGGCTGGTGCGCCGAGTGGAACGCAGCTATGGCGCGCTCGCGGCGGTGACGCAGTTGCTTGATCGCGCCGCACTGTCATCTGGACGCAAGATTTCTGTCGCAATGGCGAAAGAGGCTCTGCAAGCCGCCGGCTTTCTGCCTATAGTCCCGCCCGATCCCCCCCCTCTGCAACGCGAGTAATCCGTGGCCGAAGCCGATCCCTCCGCCAGCCTGGCGCTGCCCAGCGACCGTTATTTCAACCGCGAACTGTCCTGGCTGGCGTTCAACCAGCGGGTGCTGGAAGAGGCGATGAACCGCGCCCATCCGCTGCTGGAGCGGCTGCGCTTCCTGTCCATTTCCGGCGCGAACATGGACGAGTTCTTCTCCGTCCGGGTCGCGGGGCTGAAGGGGCAACAGTTGCAGGATGTCGACCTGCGCTCCGCCGACGGGCTGACCCCGGCGCAGCAACTGGCCGCCCTGACCGAGGAAAGCACGCGGCTGATGCTGGCGCAGCAGAAGGTGTGGGGCGCGGTGCATGACGAACTGGCGCAGGTGGGCATCGAGGTCATCGGTCCGGCGAGCGAGATGGATGAGGCCTGCGGTCAATGGCTGCGCGAGCATTTCCTGACGCAGATCTTCCCGATCCTGACGCCGCAGGCGCTGGACCCGGCGCATCCCTTCCCTTTCATCCCCAATCAGGGGCTGTCGATCATCTTCGACCTGGAACGGCTGTCGGACAAGCAGCCGATTCGCGAACTGGTGATGATCCCGCCGACACTGGCGCGGTTTGTGCGCATCCCCGGCGATCTGGCGCGCTATATGGCGCTGGAGGCGGTGATCCGGCGGTTTTCGGCGGACCTGTTCCCCGGCTATCGCGTCCGCAACAGCGGCGTGTTCCGCATCATCCGCGACAGCGACATCGAGATCGAGGAAGAGGCCGAGGATCTGGTCCGCCATTTCCGCAGCGCGATCAAGCGGCGTCGGCGCGGTCGGGTGATCCGCATGGAGATTGAGGAGCGCATCCCCGAACCGGTCGAGGAGATGTTGCAGGACATGCTCCAGGGCCATGAAGCGGTGGTGGTTGAGGTGGAGGGGTTCGTCGGCATCGGCGACCTGTCCGGCATCGTCGACGCCGACCGGCCCGATTTGAAGTTCGAGCCTTATGCGCCGCGCTTTCCCGAGCGTATCCGCGAATATGGCGGCGACTGTTTTGCCGCGATCCGGGCCAAGGACATCGTCGTCCACCATCCCTATGAGGCGTTCGACGTCGTCGTATCCTTCCTGAAACAGGCGGCGGTCGACCCGGATGTGGTGGCGATCAAGCAGACGCTGTATCGCGCGGGCAAGCAGTCGGCGATCATCCGCGCGCTGATCGACGCGGCGGAGGCGGGCAAGTCGGTAACCGCCGTGGTCGAGTTGAAGGCGCGGTTCGACGAGGAACAGAATCTGATGTGGGCCGACGCGCTGGAGCGCGCGGGCGTGCAGGTGGTCTATGGCTTCATCGACTGGAAGACCCACGCCAAAATCTCCATGGTGATCCGGCGCGAGGGCGAGCAGTTCCGCAGCTACTGCCATTTCGGCACGGGCAATTATCACCCGATCACGGCACGCATCTATACGGACCTCAGCTTCTTCACCGCCGATCCGGCCTATAGCCGGGACGCAGCGGCGCTGTTCAACTATATCACCGGCTATGTCGAGCCGGAGCGGCTGGAAAAGCTGGTCATGTCGCCGCGCGACCTGCGCGACACGCTGTGCCGCCTGATCGACGCGGAAATCGATCATGCCCGCGCCGGGCGGCCCGGCACCATCTGGGCCAAGATGAACAGTCTGGTCGATCCGGCGATGATCGAGAAACTCTATGCGGCGAGCAATGCGGGGGTCCAGATCGACCTGATCGTGCGGGGCATATGCTGCCTGCGGCCTGGGGTGCCGGGCATGTCGGACAATATCCGGGTGAAGTCGATCGTCGGCCGTTTCCTGGAGCATAGCCGCATCGCCGTGTTCGGCAACGGCAAGGCGCTGCCCAATAATGGCGCGAAGGTCTTCATCAGTTCGGCCGACTGGATGCAGCGCAATTTCGACCGGCGGGTCGAGTTCATGGCGCCGATCGAGAATCCGACCGTGCATGACCAGATATTGGACCAGGTGATGGTCGCCAACCTGATCGACACCGAACAGAGCTGGTCGCTGGACAGCGAGGGCCATTATACGCGGCTGGAACCGGGCGACAGGCCATTCAACCTGCATCGGTATTTTATGACCAATCCGTCGCTGTCCGGGCGCGGCGCGGCGCTGGACAATGAGGCGGTGCCGACATTGCGCCTGAGCGGGCGCGCCTGATGAATTCGATGCTCAGCCGCGTTCGCGCCGTCGCCGAAAGCATGGCGACGTCGCCCGAGCCGGCCCATGCCCGGACCGCGATCATCGACATCGGGTCGAACAGCGTGCGCCTGGTGGTGTATGACGGGCCGCGGCGCATCCCCTTCATCCTGTTCAATGAAAAGGTGATGGCGGGGCTGGGCGCGTCGCTGGCGAAGACGGGGGCGATCGAGCCGGAGGCGATGGACCGCGGCCTGCGCGCCGTGGGCCGTTTCGCCCATCTATGCCGCGCGATGAAGGTGACCGAGACACGCTGCGTCGCCACCGCGGCGGTGCGGGATGCGACCAACGGGGCCGCGTTCATCGCCCGCGCGAAGGATATGGGCGTGACCGTCGAATTGTTGACCGGCGCGCAGGAGGCGATCGGCGCGGCGATGGGCGTGTTGTCGGGCATTCCCCATGCCGACGGCATCGTCGGCGACCTGGGTGGGGGCAGCCTGGAGCTGGCGCGCATCCGGGGCGGTACGGTGGAGCAGACGATCTCGCTGCCGCTCGGGGTGCTGCGTCTGCCGCAGATTCGGGCCAAGGGGCCGCGGATTCTGGAGCGGCAGGTGGTCAAGATGCTGGAGAAGGCGGGATGGACGCCGGAACCGGACCTGCCCTTCTATCTGGTCGGCGGGTCGTGGCGCGCGCTGGCGCGGTTCGACATGCAACTGACCAGCTTTCCGCTGCCCGTCGTCCATCAATATGAGATGACCGCCGCGCGGGCCGAGCAACTGACCCGGATCGTCAGCCATGTCGATCGGACGCGGTTGAAGCAGATTCCGGCGATGACGGGATCGCGCGTGCCGACGCTGCCCGATGCCGCGGCGCTGCTGTCGGTCGTGGTGCGGCAGTTGAAGTCGAGCCGGCTGGTGGTGTCGGCCTACGGCCTGCGCGAAGGGCTGCTCTACGAAGATCTGCCGGAGGATATCCGGGCGCACGACCCGCTGCTGGTCGCGGCCGAGGCGGAAGGGGAGGCGCAGTCGCGTTTTCGCGGCCATGGCGACCGGATCGACAAGTGGATCGCACCGCTGTTCGCCGACGACGATGCCGCCGCCCGCCGCATTCGCCGCGCGGCCTGTCTGCTGGCCGATGTCGGCTGGCGCGCCAATCCCGATTTCCGGGCGGAACGGGGCGTGGAGATCGCGCTGCACAGCAATTGGGTGGGGATCACCGCGCCGGAGCGGGCGATGCTGGCGCAGGCGCTGCACAGCCATTTCGGCGGCGGCATGGGCTGTCCGCCGGGCGTGGAGCGGCTGGCGAAGCCCGAAGAATTGCGTCGCGCGGCCCTGTGGGGGCTGGCCATCCGTCTGGCCCAGCGCCTGTCGGGCGGGGTCGAAGGGCCGCTGGCCGTGTCGCAACTCAGCCGGACCGAGGGGCAGATCGATTTGCAACTGCGCGGCGAGGACGCCGACCTCTATGGCGAGACGGTCGGGCGCCGCCTGCGCAACCTGGCGCAGGCGATGGGGGTCAAATATCGCTTGTTCGCGGGGTAGGGTGCCCACCCCTCTTCCAACTTCGCCAAGCCGCTACGCGGCAAGGCTGCGTATCCTTCTCCCCACGGGGAGAAGGTGAAGGAGCGCCGCTTGTGACTCTTCCCCCACTGCGTAATTGCCGGTAAGGGCGGCCGATGACTGCATCTCCCGCGCCCATCAGCCGTTCGCTCTTCGGATTCTCGATCTTCTATGGCGGCATGGTCTGCATTGCCGGGGTGCTGGGCAACAAGCAGGTGGCGCTGGGGCCGTTGGCGGGGATCGGGCCTATGGTGGGGCTGGGGCCGCTGGCGGTCGAGGCGGGGATCTTCGCCTTCCTTCTGCTGGTCACGATTTCCAGCGCGGTAGCGGAATTGCATGGCCGCGCCGTCGCCAACCGGCTGGTGCAGATCGGCTTCCTGCCGCTGATCGCGTCGATCCTGCTGTCGATCGTCGTGCTGGCCGCGCCGGCGGCGGGCGACATGGACCCCAAAAGGGCCGAAGCCTTCGCCATGATGATGGGCGGCACGCCGCGCATCTGGCTGGGCGGGATCATCGCCTATGGCATTTCGCAGACGTTGAACGTTACCCTGTTCGCGCTGCTCAAGGGGCGCGAGGGTGCGCGGCTGCTGTGGCTGCGGGCGGCGGTCGCCAGCATCCTGTCGCAGATCGTCGATACGCTGCTGTTCGTGACGATCGCCTTTTACGGCGTATTTCCGATCGGCGAATTGCTGCTGGGCCAGATGCTGGCCAAGGTGCTGCTGTCGGCGATATTGGTGCCGCCCGTCATCTATCTGCTGGTCGCGCTGGGGCGGCGGCTGGATCGTCGCTGAGGCGGCGAGTGCAACAGCTGTGGCGCATTCGCGATTCTCGTTAGTTGGCGAACTAATCGTTCGGCCATGGCGCGTATGATTCGGCGACGGGTGGAGCCTGCTGGCGATAGGTCGATCCAACTTGTTCCGTTCGTTTCGCGCGAAGTCGAGAAACGTGGGCATGGCGCCACCGGCTTCTCGACTTCGCTCGAAGCGAACGGGCCAATGTAGAGTCATCCCTCTTCAGCGCCTGGACCGGACTCACGCCTTTGCAGGTGCACGGCGGGGTGTGCGCAAACCTTGCGGCGGGCGGCATATGGCCTTATGCGCCCGCGCATGAACAGCAAGCACGCTCCCGATCCCGCGCTCCTGGCGAAGGCCGAAACCCTGGTCGAGGCGCTGCCCTATATGCAGCGCTATGCGGGCAAGACCTTCGTCGTGAAATATGGCGGCCATGCCATGGGCGATCCCGAAGCCGCGCGCGATTTCGCCGAGGATGTCGTGCTGATGAAGGCGGTGGGCATCAATGTCGTCGTCGTCCATGGCGGCGGGCCGCAGATCGGCGCGATGCTGAAGAAACTGGGCGTCGAATCGCAGTTTATCGGCGGGTTGCGCGTGACCGACGCGGAGACGGCCAAGATCGCCGAGATGGTGCTGGCCGGATCGATCAACAAGGAAATCGTCGGCTGGATCGCCGGGGCGGGCGGCCGTGCGGTGGGCATTTCGGGCAAGGATGGCGGGCTGGTCCTGTGCGAGAAGGTCGGCGGCCGGCGCGAGGCGGACCCCAATTCGGGGATCGAGCGCAATGTCGATCTGGGCTTCGTCGGCGATCCGGTGTCGGTGGACCGGCGCATCCTGGACACGCTGGCGCAGGCGGGCATCATCCCTGTCGTCGCGCCGGTGGGTATCGGCACCGATGGCCATACCTATAATGTGAACGCCGACACGATGGCCGGGGCGATCGCCGCGGAACTCAAGGCGTCGCGCTTCTTCCTGCTGACCGATGTCGCGGGCGTGCTGGACAAGCAGGGGCAGTTGCTGAGCGACCTCGACCCGGCGGCGATCGCCGTGTTGCAGCAGGACGGCACGATCAGCGGGGGCATGATCCCGAAGCTGGAAACCTGCGTCCGTGCGGTCGAGGGCGGGGTGGACGCCGCGGTCATCCTGGACGGACGGGTGCCGCACGCGATGCTGCTGGAAATCTTCACCGATCAGGGCGCCGGTACGCTGGTGCGGAAATAAGGAACGGCTGATGACGCTGACTTCGCTGATCGTCCCGACCTTTAGCCAGATGCTGGGCACTTTGTCGGGCTGGCTGGACAAGGCGCAGACGCAATTGCCCGCCGCCGATGCCGAGGCCTTGCTGTCGGCGCGGCTGGCGCCCGACATGTATCCGCTGGCGACGCAAATCCGCTTCGCCTGCGTGCAGGCGCATGAGGCGGTCTATCGGTTGCAGGGCAAGGCGTTCCCCGCCGCGCTGGACGGATTGCTGAACGAAGGGCGCGAGGCGGGCGAGCGGCCCGGTTCGATCGCGGACGCGAAGGCGCGGATCGGCGAGGCGCTCGCCCTGTTGCAAAGCCTGTCGGCCGATGCGCTGGACGGGGCCGAGGGGACGGCGATCGCCCATGCGCTGCCCAACGGCATGATATTGGACCTGACCGCGGAGCAATATGCGCGGGATTGGGCGTTGTCCCAATTTTATTTCCACCTGATGACCGCTTACGCGATCCTGCGGGCGCAGGGCGTGGCGCTGGGCAAGGGGGACTATGTCGCGCATATGTTCGGCCATATCCGGCCGGGGACGATGCCGGCGGGCTAGTGGCCCGAATCTGAAGTTCGTCACATTATCTGGCAAGGTCTGAGCGAACTTCAGATTCATCAGGGCCA
>NZ_JAIQXR010000019.1:0-92299 GCF_020166615.1 Sphingobium sp. 3R8
CACGACAATCAGAAGATGGCGCCCGACAAAGCCGGACGCGTGAATTTTTGCAGAATGCACCGCGAATTTCCACGGAGGTCGCTCGAAAAGGAACCCGGAGGCGTAAACGTCGCCGGGTCCATCACGATCAAACCGTCTGCGCCAAGGGCCGTTGCTCGTCGTCGCAAGCCTGCGTTTCGCTATCAAGCAAATGGGAAATGTCATTCCACCGCTCGGCACTGCCGACGCCACCCCGGCCGGAATAGGTTGACGGCGGAAAGGCCATCCAGCGCGGCACCCAGCTATCTGCTTTGGCGCGTCCGCCCGTTCCCGCAAGACAATCGCGCACGATCTGGCGTTGCACCTTGACGCTCTCCCCGGCATTGGCCGTCGCGACGGCATCGCCCGCGACCTCCGCGACAATGCGGCCGATCACTTGCTTGTCGCGGATGCTATCAAGCAGTGCATCATCGGCTTGCCAGACCGCCGCCATATCAACCGTGAGCAATGCGCCAAGCAACTCGACTGTCGCGCTTCCGACCGTCAACGTTTCTCCCATCACGACCGAGAGAATGGTCAGCACCGCTTCGTCGGGCAGCTTCAACAGGCATGAGAACAGCCCCGTCAGTCCATAATCCCCGGTATAGCCGTTCGTCACCGTGGGCGTTTCGGGATCGAAGCCGAGCAAGCCCAGAATCTCGCGACGCTTGGTATCGAACGTCGCTTCCGATGCACTGATCTCGACACTCTCGGCAATGGCATCCGAACTGGCGCGCTGCTTCTCGACATCCACCCGCCACAGGGGCGATCCGACGATAGCATGGGCGACCATCAATCGTAGCGCCATGGCGGGCTGCGAAAGCAGGGACGCTCGCACGGCAGCATGGCGGTGCAAATCGACATAGTTCTGGATCGGCGCGCTGACTTCCGGGCGCACCGGCTTGATTGCAGCTTCGCCTATCTCACGCCTCTGGGCTTCCTTGGTGGTCAGATAGCCCTCATGGAAGGTGACTTCGCCGCGATGGCTGATGGCGACATAGACGCGCCCGCCTTTCTTCTTGGGGCGGCGCTCATGCTCCCATGTGTGGAAATACTCGCCGCGCTCCATGACGACGACCTCCGGCCATCCCGCCTCGCGATAGCTTGCGGCTCGTTCCTCGACCGTCGCCATCTGCGCCGTCCAGAAGTCGGAGGGACAGGCGAAATAGCTGTCCTCGCCAAACAGATCGGAGATGATCTCACCGGAATAGCTGGCAAGGTCGAACAGCGCTACCTTGGTGGTAATGGCCACACCCCCCATCAGCCATGATTTGAGATTCTGGCCCATGGGGGCGTGATCATTCTCACTGTCGAGCAATGCCAGCCAGTCCCGCTGCTGAGCTTTGGTGGCAAGGGTCAGGTGCCGCACGGTGACGGCATCGATCCTGTCGGCCCGATAGAGATTGCGGATACGGGGCAGGAGATTGCCCAGCGCGAGAGTGCGCTTCACCTGCAATGTCGTTAGACCAAAGGTAAGGGAAATATCCTCCACATTGCGGCCTTCGCGCACCAATCGGGTGAAGGTTTCGCACTGGGTCATTTCGTCGGCATCAAGCCGGGCGATATTCTCGATCAGCGACGCTTCCAGCGCTGCTGCATCATCTCCGGCTTCCATGACGGCACAGGGCAGCGGCTCCACGCTCCCCTCTTCCTGCGCCACGACCATTGCCGCATGGTAGCGCCGCTTGCCTGCCACGATCTCATAGGTGGTCGGCGAACCGTTCTGCCGCACGATCAGCGGCACAAGATGGTAGCGCCGCTTGCCTGCCACGATCTCATAGGTGGTCGGCGAACCGTTCTGCCGCACGATCAGCGGCACAAGGATGCCCCGCGCCCGAACGGACGGGAGAATATTGGTGAGGTCCGGTACCTTCTTCACGCCACGCATGTTGGTGGGCGAAACCGAGAGGCAGGCGATGTCGATATGCTTGAGTTCCATGTCCTTTTCTCCTTGCCAAAACACCGGCCCCGAAATGCGGGGTGGGCGGCAAGAGCGACCGGAAGGCGCGTCGGCAGAGGCGGGCTGCACCTGCAAGGCTGAAACGAAGAGGAAGACCCGGCGCAGCCGGGTTGCGGCCCGCCGCGACGCGCCTAGAGGGTAGCGACGCCCAGACCGCTTGTCGGAGCCGTGCCAACCTCATCGCGCCCAGCGCGATGGCCACCAGGAGCGGCGAAGCAGATCCCCCGCGTCATGCGATCGTAACGCCAAAGGCGACGAGACGGCGCGCAGCGGCGGCTCGGTGGAGCGAAGCGGAATAGCGCGCGGCGCGCGCGGAACGCGCGGGGACGCCCACTACGTGTCCTCTGCACCCTGCCTACAAAAACCAGACGCTGAAATGCATGAAGCGGCGCGCCAATGCCAAACCGGCACTTCAGTGCCCACGCCCTTGCGGGGTGGGGGTGTTTGCGGCAGATTGATTCGCGGCGGGCAGGCCATCGCAAAGGACGATGGATATGCCAAATACATCATAGCTCAGACGATCTGCGGGGACCGACGAGCGTAAAAAGCGTGGCAATCAGGCAACAGCGCCTGAGAAAATCCGCATGGGCAATGAGGCGGGTAAGTTCCCGCCAATTCCCTCTACGTCCGCCGGTGTCCCTCACCGTCCCTCTACAGCCCTACGACATGTATCCGGGCGGCCTGATAGGCTGCAACGGGCGTCTTGTCTTGCGGGGAAACTCCGCCAATTCTGGCTTTAGGGGGCTTTGGCAACGCATGACTTGAAAGCTCTCTTATGCCGAACATCGATCGTATCATTCGCCTCAAAACCGTTCTCGACCGCACCGGCCTTTCCCGGTCCACCATATATCGCAAGATCGCGGAAGGGACTTTCCCCCGGCAAGTACCGATCAGCATCCATGGTGCTGGCTGGCACGAGTCCGCCGTCAATCGCTGGGTCGCCGATCCCGCCGCTTACCGGCCGGACAACGACAATCCTCCATCGCTTGGGAAGTCCAGTTATGGAAAAGGGTGATAACGCCGCGCCACCCGGTCGCCTGACCGCCGCCAACGACAACGGGACGGGCACTGAGCCGCCCAGCGTGGACATAGACACGGCGCTGATCCGCATCGCGGAGGCCATCGGCCGCCATATTGCACGCCAGCATATTCGCGCGTGCAAAGCCGCCAATGACAATGAACCGGAAAGGACAGGATGATGGAGTCATTGACATCAACGCTATACGATGGCATATAATCCATCATGAAGGCGGAACCGTTGCTCAACGAACGTCACCAGCTTGATGCGAAGTCCTTTGTGGAGCTTCGTATCTGGCGGGTGCCGCAGCCGGTGAAGGGATCGATGCACGATCTCAAATATGCTCTCGCCTATATTGTCGATGGCGTCTGCATGCTGCGCTACGACAATGAGGCAGGCAAGGGCGATCACCGACATATCGGCGAAAGCGAAATGGCCTATGCCTTCACGACACCCGCCGCATTGCTGGCGGACTTCTGGAAGGACGTAGATCAATGGAGGCCAGAATGAACATCGTGACGCTCTCCGTCGCCAGCCGCGACGATGTGACGCGCCGTGCGCTTGCCGCTTTCGAGGGCGAGGCTCAGGGCGCACATCATAGCTTCGCCAGTCCCGATCTGTTATGGCAGACGCTCACCCGCAAGCGCTGGGATTTGATCCAGGCGATGACCGGGCAGGGCGTCATGTCGATCCGTGAGGCAGCGCGGCGCGTGGGCCGGGACATGAAGGCGGTGCATGGCGACGTGCAGGCGCTTATCAGCGCTGGTGTAATCCATAAGGAAGGGCGTGGGATCGTCTTTCCCTATGACGGCGTCCATGTCGATTTCATGCTGACCAAGGCCGCCTGACGGCGGAACGGATCGCAGGAGCTTTTCTCATGACCCGTATTGCCCTTTATGCCCGTTACTCCTCGGACCAGCAGAGCGCCGCGTCGATCGAGGATCAGCTTCGCATCTGCCGCGAGCGCGCCGAGCGTGAGGGCTGGCATGTCGTCCATACCTATCAGGATGCCGCAATCTCGGGTGCGAGCATGATCCTGCGTCCGGGCATTCAATCGCTGGTGCAGGACGCGCAGGCGGGCCGGTTCGACATCGTCGTTGCCGAAGCGCTCGATCGCGTGTCGCGCGATCAGGCAGACGTGGCGACGCTCTACAAGCATCTCCAGTTTGCGCGCGTACCGCTGGTGACGCTGGCCGAAGGCGAGATCAGCGAACTGCATGTCGGCCTCAAGGGCACGATGAACGCCCTATTCCTCAAGGATCTGGCGAAGAAGACCCATCGCGGACAGCGCGGGCGGGTCGAGAAGGGCTTTTCGGCGGGGCCGGTGGGTTATGGCTACCGCACGGTGCGGCGACTTTCGAGCGAAGGCGAGCTGGTGCGCGGCGAATGCCGGATCGAGCCATCAGAGGCGCCCATTGTGGATCGCATCTTTCGCGAGTACGCGGCGGGCAAGAGCCCGCGCGCCATCGCGCGTGACCTAAACCGGGACGGCATTCCCGGTCCATCCGGCCGCCCTTGGAGCGACACGACCATACGCGGCAAGCCCAAGCTTGGCATCGGCATCCTCCACAACGAAATGTATGTCGGCGTGCGGGTCTGGAATCGCAAGCAGGCCACCAAAGACCCGCGCACGGGACGGACCGTGCGGCGTCCCAATCCCGAATCCGAATGGGTTCGGGTCGAAGTGCCTGGCCTGCGAATCGTCAGTGACGATATGTGGCAGGCGGCGAAGCGTCGGCGAGATGTGCTGGTCGAGCAATATAAGCCGATGATCGATGGCCTTCATGCGGCGCAGGCGAGCCGGATGTACCGGGCCCGCCGTCCCGTCACTCTGCTGTCGGGCCTTGTCGAATGCGGCATGTGTGGCGGCACGGTGGGCTTGGCGGTCAACGGGCGCTTTGGCTGCATCAATCACCATCGCCGCCATACCTGCGACAACAACCGCACCATTCGCCGCGAGGCGCTGGAAGAGCGGGCGCTTGCGGGTCTGCGCGAACGGCTGGTGTCGCCGGAGAAGGTGCAGGCGGCGGTCGCCGCTTACGCCGAACATATCAACCAAGAGAACCGCGAACACCAGGCGCAGGTCGAAGCCGACCGCCGCGCGCTGGGCAAGATCGAGCGCGCCATTGCCGGGATCATGACAGCGATCGAGGACGGGCTGTACCAGCCCACGATGAAGGCCCGCATGGCGGAACTGGAGCGGCAGAAGACCGAAATCGCTGCCCGCATGGCGTTAGCCCCGCAACTCGTTCCGGCGGTCCACCCCGGTATCGCCGAAATCTACCGGCGCGAATTGGAGCGGTTCACCCGAACGCTCGAAGACCCGGAAACCCGGCTCGACGCCTCCGACGCCATTCGGTCGCTCATTCACCGGATTGTCCTGCATCCCGGCGAAAAGCGGGGCGAACTCCATGCCACGCTACATGGTGCCCTCATGGGCATCCTCGACTTTGCAAAGGAGGCCGGTCGACCCGCCGCCGTTGTTACGACAAAGGTGGCTCAGTGTTCGCTGGGATGACGAAATGAAAGTGGCTCTGTCCGTTTACCACCCAGTTTAGCCATTTTCGGCATGTCCCGCACGCCGTCCGCCGCCAGCCCGGGCCCGAACGCAATCCGCGCCCTTCAGGCCAGTCCCACTTCCTTCAACGGCACGCTGGCATCGGCCAGTTGCGCCACGTCCAGCGCCGCCCCGCCGATCACATGGGCGCGGCCCTGCACATAGTCCTTGACCATGTTGACGCAATCGAGCGCGATCACCTTGCCGCCCTTCAGATAGACGACGGAAAAGCTGCGGTTGGCGGTGTCGCCGCGCAGGATCGCCTGGTCGAAGCCGGTCGACAGCCCCACCGTCTGGAGTTTCAGGTCATATTGGTTGGACCAGAACCAGGGCACGGCGTCATAGGCTTCTTCCTTGCCCATGATATGCGCCACCGCGACCTTCGCCTGGTCGTTCGCATTCTGCACCGATTCCAGCCGCATCTGCGCGCCGCCGGCAAAGCGGTTGGCATGCGCCGCGCAATCGCCCACGGCATAGATGTCGGGCAGCGAGGTGCGACAAAATTCATCGACATCGACACCATTGCCGCCCGCCGCGCCCGCCGCGATCAGCGGGCCGGTTTCGGGGATGATGCCGATGCCCACGATCACCATGTCGGTTTCGATCCGCTCGCCATCCTGCATCAGCACGGCGGTGGCCTTGCCGTCCGTCACCTCGATACAGTCCATCCGCGCGCCGGTGCGCAGGTCGACGCCATGGGCGCGATGCTCGGCTTCGTAGAAGCGCGACAGCTCTTCGCCCGCGACGCGCGCCAGCACCCGGTCCAGCGCTTCGAGCAATACGACTGTCTTGCCGAACTTGGACAGGACGGCCGCAGCCTCCAGCCCGATATAGCCGCCGCCGATGATGGTGACATGGGTGATGCTGTCGATCTTGGCCATCATCGCATCGACATCGTCGCGACGGCGCACGGCATGGACATTGCGCGCGTCCGCGCCATTGCAGGTC
Source organism: Sphingobium sp. 3R8 (assembly GCF_020166615.1). NCBI lineage: Bacteria > Pseudomonadati > Pseudomonadota > Alphaproteobacteria > Sphingomonadales > Sphingobiaceae > Sphingobium > Sphingobium sp. 3R8. Next base: position 6,502 of record NZ_JAIQXR010000019.1, read on the forward strand.
AGCATCCGGGGGCTGCCCCCGGTGCACCAGATCAGCTTGCCATAGCCGATCTCCTCGTCGCCTGCGGTCACGAACTTGCCCACCGGATCGACGCTCTTCACCCGCCGCCCCAGCAGCATGTCGATATGGCGTTCGCCCCAAAAGGTCGCCGGGCGGATCAGGATGCGGTCGAAGCTCTTGTCGCCCGCAAAATATTCCTTGGACAGCGGCGGACGTTCATAGGGCGGGTCTTTCTCGTCGCCGATCATCGCGATCGATCCTTCGAAGCCCGCCTGCCGCAGCGCGATTCCCGCCTGCGCGCCCGCATGGCCCGCGCCCACGATCAGAACGTCATAATAGCTCATCCGCCTACTATCCTCTTTGCCCTGTTTGCGCCGCTGATTGGCGCGCTTTGCGGCAGGAGGCAAGTACGATGTCTATCGTTGGGATGATATTTGGTAGCGGAGGAGGGACTTGAACCCCCGACACGCGGATTATGATTCCGCTGCTCTAACCAGCTGAGCTACTCCGCCCCAAAGGGCCTCGCCGGGCGCTGCGCCCTGCGGTGAGGCGGCGCTATACGCAGCGAGGACGGGTCGGTCAACGGGGTTTGCGCAAATCTTGTGCGATCATTTCCGGCGGACTTCCCAGCCGGCCGGCAAGCTGGCCGGATAGCTGTCCAGCGCGTCGTCATCCACCGCCTCGATCGCTTCGCTGACCAGCGGGCCAAGTGTCGCCATGTCGGGATTATGACCGGCGCCCGGCGCGATCAGCCAGTCGGCGGGGTGGCCGGCGGCGGCGAACAGGGCCGTGGCCTGGCCCATGTCGACGCGGTCGTCGGCGGTGCCGTAAAACATCACCAGCGGCGCCTTGATCTTGGTCGCGGCGTCCAGATTATTCCATTTGTCGGGCAGCAGGGCGCTCACCCCGCCCGGCGCGGATTCGGCCAGCTTGTCGAAGGTGGACAGGGTGACGACGCCCGCGACCGGCACCGTCGCCGCGACATGCAGCGCCACCGCGCCGCCCAGCGAATGGCCGACCAGGAAGATGCGCGCGTTCGATCCCACCAGCCGGCGGGCCTGTTCGATATAGGCGCGACCGTCGCGCATCAGCCCGGCCTGGGTCGGGCTGCCCGGATTGCCGCCGAAGCCGCGATAGGACACGACGATGACATGATTGCCCCGGCCGGTCAGTTGTTCGGCATAGCGGGCCGCGACACCCTGGTTCGATCCCCGGCCGTGGAAGAAGAGGATGACGTCGCGGTCCATCGGATCGCCGGGCCAGTAATAGCCGGTCAGCGCCAGCCCGTCCGCCGTCCGTACCGGGAGTGCCTGCGGCCGGACATGGGTCCATTGCGCGATATCTATCTGCGCCCCGTTCGCCTTGTATATCTGGTCGCGCACTGCGCCGGCGCAGCCGGTCAGGGTCAGCGATGCGGCGATCGCCCAGCGGGCCAGGGGCCGGTTGAAACGGCTCATCGTCGGTTTTCTCCCACTTCATGGTCCTTTTGAGGACGGCGGCGCGAAACCGTCAATGGTCGTGCGCAGAAACGAAACACCATGGCTTTTCCACCATATATCCTGAATGGCACGGCAACCTTTTGCCCGCTCGCCATTTTTGCCTTGCAATCGCCACAGCGCGGCGCACTAATATTGCAATGCACAACCGGCCCTGTCGGCCGAGGGAGGAACGTCCAATTGCCCTTCCATGAAATGTTTGAGCCGGATGGTTCGATACGCCCCTGTTATGATGAAGTGCAGAAATGGGTGGAGCGAACGGGCATTGCCGGACTCAATCGCCGCATGGACGAGGCCGAGGCGATCTTCCGCCGCATCGGCATCACCTTCGCCGTCTATGGCGAGGGCGGCGATCCGGAACGGCTGATCCCCTTCGACCTGCTGCCGCGCATCTTCACCGCGAACGAATGGCGTGTGCTGGACAAGGGCATTCGCCAGCGGGCGCGCGCGCTCAACGCCTTCCTGCACGACGTCTATCATCGCGGCGAGATCGTGAAGGCCGGCATCATGCCCGCCGACATCATCTACAAGAACAGCGCCTATCTGGCGGAGATGGCCGACTTCACCCCGCCGGGGAAGGTCTACAGCCATATCGTGGGCATCGACATCGTGCGCACCGGGCCGGGCAGCTTCGAAGTGCTGGAGGATAATTGCCGCACCCCCTCGGGCGTGTCCTACATGCTCGAAAATCGCGAGATCATGACGCGCATGTTCCCCGAACTGTTCAACCAGGGGCTGGTCGCACCGGTGGATGATTATCCCGCCGAATTGCTCAAGAGCCTGAAGGAAGTCGCGCCGCCGGCGTGCAAGGGCGATCCGGTCGTGGTCGTGCTGACCCCCGGTTCGCTCAACAGCGCCTATTATGAGCACAGCTTCCTCGCCGACCTGATGGGCGTGGAACTGGTCGAGCCGGCGGACCTGTTCGTCGACAATGACCGCGTCTGGATGAAGACCACGCTGGGGCCGAAGGCTGTCGACGTCATCTATCGCCGCATCGACGACGAATATATCGATCCGCTGGTGTTCCGTCCCGACAGCCTGCTGGGCGTGCCGGGCATTTTCAACGTCTATCGCAACGGCGGCGTCACGCTGGCGTCGGCGCCGGGCGCGGGGATCGCGGACGACAAGGCGGTCTATATCTATGTGCCGGAGATGATCCGCTTCTATCTGGGCGAGAAGCCGATCCTCGACAATATCCAGACCTGGCAGTGCGGCAAGCCGGACGAGATGGCCTATGTGCTGGACAATCTGCACGAGCTGGTGGGCAAGGAAGTCCATGGATCGGGCGGCTATGGCATGTTGATCGGCCCCAAATCGACCAAGGACGAAGTCGCCGCCTATGCCGCGCGGATCAGGGCCAATCCTGGCGAGTTCATCGCCCAGCCGACGCTCGATCTGTCGACCGTGCCGACGCTCGGCCCGGCGGCGGTGGTGGGCCGCCACGCCGATTTCCGCCCCTATTGCCTGGTCGGCAAGCAGATCCGCCTCGTCCCCGGCGGCCTGACCCGCGTCGCGCTGACCGAAGGGTCGCTTGTCGTGAACTCCAGCCAGGGCGGCGGCGTCAAGGACACCTGGGTCTTGCAGGATTAATGCGGATGCCCTCTCACTTCCTTCCCATCGAGATCACCCCATGCTGAGCCGGACCGCCGAAAATCTCTTCTGGATGGCGCGCTATATGGAGCGGGCGGAGGCGACCGCGCGGCTGCTGACCATGGGGCAGCGCATGGCGATCCTGCCCGGCGCGCATCATCGCGACGAATGGCGGTCGGTCGTCCGCGCCACCGGCGCCGGGCATCAGTTCCCCGAAGGCACGATCGTCACCGAAAGCGACGCCGTGTCCTTCCTGATGCTGGACGCGGACAATCCCAGCTCGATCCGCTCCTGCCTGCTCAAGGCGCGCGCCAACGCCAAGTCCGCCCGCACCATGTTGACGCAGGACATGTGGGAAGCGCTGAACGACGGCTGGCGCAAGCTCGACAGCTATGATGTCGGCGAAGCGCGCCAGCAGCTCCCCACGCTGATCGACTGGGTCAAGACCCGCGTCATGACCTTCCGCGGCGCTGCCCATTCGGGCCAGCTCCGCAACGAAGGCCACGACTTTTTGCGCGCCGGCTCCGCGCTGGAACGGGCGCAGATGACGCTGCGGCTGCTGGACGTCAAATATTATGTCCTGCTGCCCGAAACCGAGGTGATCGGCGGCAATCGCGACCATTATCAATGGACGTCCGTGCTGCACGCGCTGTCGGGCAGCCGCGCCTATCACCATGTCTATGGCGGCACCTACACGCCCTGGCAGATCACCGATTTCCTGATGCTCAACCGGCTGTTCCCGCGCAGCGTCGCCTATTGCTACGACCAACTGGCCTATCGGCTCAACCGGCTGGCGGGCTGGCATGACGCGCGCGCCGCCTGCCATGATACGGTGCAGGAGATGGTCGCCGCGCTGGAGAAGTTGGACAGCGGCGAAATCTTCCGCTTCGGCCTGCATGAAACGGTGCAGCACGGCCTGTCGATGACCAACCGGCTGGGCGCGGAAATCGCGCAGGCCTATCATTTCGGCTGATCGGGAAAGGAACGGCCGGCGCGCATACTGGGTAAGGGGGACGTCATGAAATTGCTGGTTCGCCACCAGACCGTCTATCGCTACGCGGCCACCGCGGGGCGGGTGGCGATGCGGCTGAAGCTGATGCCGGTCGATACGCCGGCGCAGAGCGTGCTGGACTGGCAGGTCAGCGTCAATGACGAGCCGCTTACCGGCTTTCGCCGCAACAGCTATGGCGAGATGGAGACGATCTGGATTCGCCACGACCGGCTCGATCATGCCGTGATCGTGGCGGAGGGGCTGGTCGATACGCGCGAAAGCCATGGCGTGGTCGGTCATCTCGACAGTCGCGTCGACCCGCGCTATTTCCTGCGCGATACGCCCCTGACGCGCGCGTCGGACGGCATTGCCGCCATGGCGCGCGCGGCGCCGACCGGCGAAGGCCCGCTGGCGCAGCTCCATGCGCTCTCGGCCGCGGTCAGCGACGCCGTGCAGTATCGCGCCGGCGTCACTAGCTCGGCGACCAGCGCGGCGCAGGCCTTCGCGCTGGGTGCGGGCGTCTGCCAGGACCATGCCCAGATATTCATCGCCGCCGCCCGCGTGATCGGGCGACCCGCCCGCTATGTATCGGGCTATCTGCTGGCCGGCGACGGCAGCGCGCTGCACGAAACCCATGGCTGGGCCGAAGCCCATGTGCCGGGCCTTGGCTGGATCGGATTCGATCCGTCGAACCGGGTATGCGTCACCGAACGCTATCTCCGCCTCGCCAGCGGTCTGGACGCCGACGACGCCGCGCCGATCCGGGGTTCGGTGACCGTCGCGGGCGATATCTGGATTGACGCGGACGTCCGTATCGCGCAGGCGGAAGAAGGCGTCGAGGAACGACAGCTGCAACGGCAGCAACAACAAAGCGTCCCGCCGCCCGAACAGACGGGTTAATAGACGCGATCGCAGGTCATATGGTGCATCCGATGATGGGGCGAATCGCGACAGACAGAATATAGGGGGCCAGCGGGCCGTGACTTATTGTGTGGCCGTGCGCGTCGATCAGGGACTGGTCATGCTGTCCGACACCCGCACCAATGCGGGCATGGACAATATCGCGCGCTTTCGGAAAAGCTTCACCTATCATGTGCCGGGCGAGCGCGCGATCACGCTGATGTGCTCGGGCAATCTGTCGATCACCCAGGGGGTGAAGGCGACGCTGAGCAAGGCGATCAAGGAATCGACGCTCGACCCCGATGTCGAAACCATCCTGAATTGCGATACCATGCACCGCGCGGCGCAGATCGTGGGCGACGCGATGCAGAAGATGCAGCAGCGCTATCGCGAGAATATCGAGATGGGCGGATCGGGTTCCGGCGCATCGATCATGATCGCGGGCCAGCGCAAGGGCGGCAAGCCGCGCCTCTACCTCATCTATTCCGCCGGCAACTTCATCGAAGCGACGGAGGACACGCCCTTCTTCCAGATCGGCGAGCATAAATATGGCAAGCCGATCCTCGACCGGATCATCAGCCGCGAAACCAGCCTGGAGGATGCGACCAAGGCGGTGCTGGTGTCGATGGATTCGACCCTGCGCTCCAACCTGTCGGTCGGCATGCCGCTCGACCTGACGGTGATCGCGACCGACGCCTTCGACTTCCGCGTCCGCACCCGGATCGAGGCGGATAATGAAGAGTTCCTGACGATCTCCCAGGGCTGGGGCGCCGCATTGCGCAAGGGCTTCGAGGATTTGCCTAACGTCTTGGATTGAGGGGGGGGCTAAGGGCGGAGTTGCGCCCGTTTACGCCGTTCGCCGGCTTATTTGGATTCCCCGGAAGCGGTCATTCAGCCGGGATCAGCACTCCATCAGACAACGGACAAGCGGACGATCCGGCGATTTGCAGACGAAATGGACAGCGGGCAAGGAGCCGCCGCCGGGTACGGATGTCCAGCAGCTTCTCATCTAACGGTCCTGCGATGGCGACCTGATTTGTGATCAATGTCGATGCTGTCAGCGCCAACGCATCAGCGCATCCATGACCAGTTCGCCGCCAACGTGCCGGAGGCCGACGCCCTGCTGATGGCCGCCGGGCAGCGCCCGATCGCCGAGGCGGCACTGTCGGAAACGTCTACCGCTCCGGCGTGGAAGCACGTCCCTTCATGGTTCGTCTATGGCGACGCGGACCGCAATATTCCCCCGGCAGCCTTGGGCTTCATGGCGCAGCGTGCGGGAGCGCGTGAAACGGTGGTGATCAAAGGCGCCTCGCACGTCGTCATGGTTTCGCATCCGGCGCGAGTCGCCGAACTGATCGAGCGCGCCGCCGCGGTGAAGTGACTGGTCGCGCGCCGGGCCTCGCCCCCCCCTACCTCAGGCTCGGCGCGCAACTGTCCGCAACCGGCATCACCTTGGGCGATGCCGGTTGCGGGTTTTTCCTGGGCGACACCTCATCTCAGTGCGAATAGGCCGTGAAAACCTGGTCGTCGTCCTTCTCCAGCTTGGAATGGCAGGCAAAGCAAGCTCGGGTCAGGGCTTCGTCGGTGTTCGGTTTGCCCGCGTCGAACTGGCGATAACCCCACCCACCGCTGGCGGCATAACGCCGCGAATCCTTGACGCTGACCTGCACATTGGTGGGATCGCCCGCCACGAAGAACTGCGGTGCGGGAAACACGGCATCGATGCGGGGCGAGGATTGATAACGCCACGCCAGCCTGACGATCACCGCGCCATCGGGAAACGGCCGCCTGCCGTCACGAAAGGCCCGCACGGCGATATCGTTGCCGAGGATGGCGCGGATGTCGTTGTTCTTGCCTGCCTCATGGGCGACGCTGACGAGTTTCCAGTCGCGGTATCCGGCAGGCAGCGCCAGGTCCCGATCCGGGGCGGGAACCAAAGCCCCGCCCCGAGCCGCTACCATGGTGGAAGCCGCCAGCAATGCCGTGGCCAGTGCCAGGCAGCAGGTGGAAAGGCGGATCATGCGCTCATCCTTCCTGCGTCCAGCACGGCCTCGGCAAAGGCGACGGGCGCTTCCTGCGGAAGGATGTGACCGATGCCGCCGAGCAGCCGGTGCTCGTAAGGCCCGGTGAACTTTGCCCTTTAGACTGCGGGATCGGGGTGCGGAGCGCCGTTGGCATCGCCTTCCATGGTGATCGCAGGCACGGACACCGGGGGGGCGGATGCCAGCTTCGCCTCGGCGGCGTCGTACTTATGCTCGCCTTCGACAAGATCCAGGCGCCAGCGGTAGTTATGGATCACAATGGCGACATGGTCCGGGTTGACGAAGGACGCAGCAGACCGCTCGTATGTCGCATCATCGAACGACCAGCGGGGCGATGCCTGTTCCCAGATCAGGCGGTTGAACGCCCTGGTATTGGCCGCATAGCCTTCGCGCCCGCGTTCGGTGGCGAAGTAGAACTGATACCACCACTGCAGTTCGACCTTGGGCGGCAGCGGCTTGGCGTTGCCGGGCTGGCTGCCGATCAGGTATCCGCTGATCGAAACCAGCGCCTTGCACCGCTCGGGCCAGAGCACCGCGATGATGTCCGCCGTGCGTGCGCCCCAGTCGAACCCGGCGACGATCGCCTGCCGGATGCCGAGCGCGTCCATCAGTGCGATCCCGTCCGCCGCCAGCGCGGCCTGCTGTCCGTTGCGCGGCGCCGACGCCGACAGGAATGTCGTGGTGCCATAGCCGCGCAAGTGCGGGACGATGACGCGATAGCCTTGCCCCGCAAGCAGGGGAGCGACTTGGGCGAAACTGTGGATGTCGTAGGGCCATCCGTGAAACAGCAGCACGGCGGGACCGGTTGACGGTCCAACTTCGACACAGCCGATATCAAGAGGTCCTGCGGCGATCTGCCGCACCGTCCCGAACGGCAAAGCCGCCGGAGTGCGCGTTGCGGCCGCAGCGCGGGTCGGCGCGAGGCCCGCTATCATGGCGGAGGCGAGCGTGGCGGCTCCGCCGATGAATTCGCGGCGGCGTGGCGTGGGGCATGGCAGGGGCGAGTGATCGAACATGGTGGATCTCCTTGTTGTGAACCCTACGATAGCCCCGCCTTGCCGCGTCCGCCCGTTATCGCGCGTTAGCTCCTGTCAGAGCCGGTCCGAAGACCTAGGAAGCTGGCAGATCGATGAACATCGTGGTTCCCTGTGGGCCGGTTTCCATCAGGCTGATGGCGCCGCCATGCGCTTCAAGAATCGTACGGCTGATCATCAGTCCCACACCCAACCCATCCGGCTTCGTCGTGGTGAAGGGCGTGAAAAGCCGTTCGGCTACGCCCAGCGGGATGCCCATCCCGGTGTCGCGGACATAGAGACGATAGACACCGTCGAGCCGTTCGGACCAGAGTTCCAACCGCTTGACGGGCCGCCCCTCCATGGCTTCGGCAGCATTTCTGATCAGATTGACCAGCACTTGCTGTACCTGGATCGGATCACACAGAATAGAAGCACCGGTCACCGATATTTCGATCTCCACCCCTGCAAGCCGCCGATTGGGGATGGCGAGCGACAATGCGTCCGTGATAAGTGCGTCCAGCTCGATTGTCTGAACCTCGACCTGGCCGCGAGCGACCATGCGGCGGAGCCGGCGGATCAACTCGCTGGTCTTAATCACTTCATCGGCGGCGTCCGCCAACACGGGCAGCACGACCTCGATCGCATTTGCGCCTTTCTCCTGTAGCAGGCGTCTCGCACCGGAGACATAATTCGCTATGCCAGTCAGTGGCTGATTTAACTCATGGGCCAAGGCAGACGCCATTGTACCCATTGCGCTCACCCGCGAAACATGGATGAGCTCGCTCTGGAGTTCGTTAAGACGCCGATACGCTTCGGCACGCTCGCTCATATCTACCATCGCACCGATCATTCGGACTGGTTCGCCAGCCTCATTCCTTACTAAAAAGCCACGATCCAGAATGTGCGCGTAGCTGCCGTCGGCACGGCGGAAGCGATATTCATGCTCCCACCTTTCGCTCTCGGATTTTCGGAATTCCTCAATGCTTTCCTGCACGCTTCCGCGATCCTCCGGGTGGATGCGATCTCGCCACCAAGCTGCATCTGGGCTGGGTTGATCACCGCACAGGTCCTCGATAGCGGGATTCCAGGTGACCTGACCGCTCACCAGATCCCAGTCCCAGATCGCGTCCTTGGTTGCGCGTGCGGCCAGGCGGTATCGCTCCTCCTGCTCGCAAAGCCGTGCTTCGGCACTGAGCCGCTCGGTAATGTCACGGGAAATGCCGATTACGCCGAGGGTTTCATCGCCGCTGCGCCAAGGAACCTTGATTGTCTGGAACATCCGCTCACCGCTGTTCAGGGGAATGCGCTCCTCCACGATCGCGGGGCGGCCGCTTTGCATGACCTCAGCGTCGGTCGCGGCGTAACTCTCCGCAAGATGTGGGGCGAAATGCTTCTCGACCGTGCCGCCGATGAGTGGCGGAGCCAAGTCCGTGAGTTCCCGGTTGGTGAGGACGAACCGACCGTCACGATCTTTCACAAATATGAGATCCTGCGCGCTGTCGATGATTGCCCGCAGCAAGGCGGCTGTATCGGCGGAATTGCGCTCTGCCTCGAGCTGTTCGGTGACGTCGTTGAGTACGATAATGCTGTGACTGTGGACCTTGCCCTCCATCACGCGCGACAGTTGCAGCGCACAGTGCCGCAATGTTCCGTCGGGCCTGATTAGCCGGACAGTCGCCTCCCACGTCGGAGCGGCATCACTCGCTGCCAGAAAGTGCGAGAATAGGGCGGCATCCTCCGGCGCCATCCATGTGAAGGGGGAAGATGTCAGCAGTTCATGCCGTGATCGACCGGCCAAGGTACAAAGATGATCGTTCACAAGCATCGGTCGTAAGCCAGCATCAACTTGCATGATGCCCAGGAACACCTGATCGAACAGGGCATCCAGCGCCCGACGCCGGGCATCGACTCGTTCAAGTTCGACGCGCTTCTTGCTGATGTCTCGGAAAAGGATCGCAAGCTCTTCCTTCACCGGGATGGCGTGCACCTCGAACCATGTCGAAAGGTCATGGGAATAGAACTCGCACGCCTCGCTTTGCCCTGTCTGGAACGCCCTGCGATAGACGTTCTCAACCCCAGTCCCTCGAGCGTGTGGGAACACATCCCACAACATCTGGCCTTTAAGATCCCGCCCGCCGAAAGCGGCCTCCGCCCTCGCGTTGCAGTAGGAGATGCTCCAGTCGCGCTCCAACACCAGAACGCCATCGCTCATATGATCGAAAAGCTGGACAGACGTCAGCCTGAGCATCGCCACCCCTCACAAAAATCTCTTGTCCTTGAATGTTTTAGAGTGGATTTTCGAGTAGTCACCCTGTTTAGTGTGGAAATGAATAAGCCTCATACCGCTTCCGCTGGGCACCACTCCCCCCTAAATGACTGATGCAGCTCAACTCGGGCGAGCGGTGTACATCATCGATGACGATCAGGTTGTTCGGCGGTCGACGTCGTTCCTGCTTTCCAGCGCCCATTACCAAACACGCGCATTCATGGCTGCGGCAGATTTCTTGGACGAGGCGCCGCTGCTCGAACCCGGCTGCGTTCTGGTCGACATTCGTATGCCGGAGCTGGACGGCTTGAGCTTCCTCGAGCATTTTCCGCATGAGCTGCGCCCGCGTTTTCCGATCGTGATGATCACCGCGCATGGCGATCTCCCAAGCGCTGTGCGCGCCATGAAGCTCGGAGCCCGCGATTTTCTGGAAAAGCCCTTTGAGGAGGCTACCCTGCTTGGGGTGTTGAACTCATTGAGCGATGGGCTGGAGGCGGCGTTGACGCTCGACCTTGCACGACAGCAGTCGCGCGAGCGCATAGGACGGCTGACGCCTCGCGAGGCGGACCTTCTGCGGACGCTGCTGCAAGGCGACACCACCAAGCAGGCCGCGCATGCCCTTGGTATCAGCGTTCGGACGGCGGAGATGCATCGCAGCAATCTGCTGGATCGCCTCGGTGCTCGTTCGGTGGCCGAGGCGATCCGCATCGCGGTGCAGGCTGGCTGGGTGCCACAGTAGCAGTGAGCCGCCGGCCTAGAAGCTGCGCATCGAGCCCAACTCTTCAACGCTCAGAATTTCTGTGAGCGCAATGCCGGCGAGGCCATCTTTAGACCATCGAACGACGCCGCGCCGTTCCATGCCTGGTGCGAGCAGAACTTTGACCGCGAGCCCGGGGTTGAAATTGCCTTTGTGCGAGATATTCAAGCCGGCTTGCGATATGTCGCGCAAGTCTGCCGCACCATGACCCTGCTCGGACATGACGACCACGCGCTTGCTGTGCGTCAGGCGCAACGGACGTCCACGCCCCGAGTGTCGCTCCTCGTATAGCTGACGCAGCACTGCGGGGCTGTCGATATGGCGCAGCAGCCGGACACCGCAACGACCTTCATTATACCACGCCACAAGCCCGGTTAGCCTGCATTCGTCCGACAGGTCGATTTGAACGGCGTCGCCTGGGCAAAGCTCCATCGAGGTCGTGAACATCAGACCTTCATCGGAGATATTTTGAATGCGCGCCAACCCTTGATCGCCGCGCGCGACAACTCTTGCGACCCGATAAACGGTGCGCAGCCGGGGTGATCGGCGGCGTTCGGCAGGCACGGGCGGAGCTTCGGCCGATGCAACAGTATCGTCGACATGGATCAAATGATTTGAAAGGTTCATCTTCATCCTCCCTGTAAGGAAGATGGCGGATGAACACTCCAGCTTATAGATGACAAATTTACGGGGGTGGCTGGTAGCATTTCGATAACCATAAGACGGATCAGATTGCCATTGCTCAGATAAGCGGAGAAGTTTATGTCCGCGGGCCGAAACCGAAATTGACATTATAGGCTATGTTCAAGACCTGGCTTTATATCAGTGTTCCCGAACTTCCAGACGACGCGCACGCGGTGGCCCTGGATGCAATCGTGGGCGTGTCAAGAATCCGCAACGCCAACCTCAACGTGACAGGCGCGCTGATTTTTTCCGGGTCGCGTTTCGCTCAGCTTATCGAAGGACCGGTCGATAGCGTCGCGATCCTGCGGGAGGCCATTGAGCGCGATGTTCGCCACCGGAGCGTAACGACGATCGAGGCTAGCGCCGCCAACGGTCGCCTGTTTGAAGGTTGGTCGCTCGCCTATTGCGGACATTCGACTTTTGTTGACCGCGAACTGCGAAGAATCAGCGACCAACATGGGCAGGACGCGGCTGGTGCCTCCCGCAATCTGAAATTGGTTCTGACCGAATTTTCGCGGTCTGGTGGAATCAACGAACTATGACGGCCGCGGCAGTGAGGTAACAGATGAGATCGGCTCAGGACCACGAGGCGTCGATTGGTCGTGCGTGGCCGAAGTAGGGACGGTCCGTACCGGGGGGCAAAATTGATTGCTAAACATCCGCAATGGTTCGACGGCGGATATGCTCTTCAAACATCTGCCATTGCAGCCATTACCCGGACCTGGCGGGGTCACATGAGGGCAAAGCCTGCTACGCCCCATTGAAAACCGGCGTTAGGATGATCTGCTACTTCTCGAACCCCTCTGAGCCGTTAAAAGCTGTTGGATAGCAGAACTCAGTGTTTCTGCGCCATAAGGCTTTAATAGCACAGGAAATGGCACCACGTCCTCGCCTATCAGTTGCTTGCTATACCCAGTGGCAAGCAAAACAGGTAGGTCCGGTGCCCGGATATGCAGTTGGCGGGCAAGGTCAATCCCGCTCAGGCCCGGCATGACAATGTCCGTAAAGACCAAATCGAACGATCGTTCCTGGAGCAGCACCAGCGCCTGGGCAGCGTTGCTGGCGCAGACGACGGTACAACCAAGGTCTTGCAATAGCTGCTCGGCAAATTGAAGAACCTGCATATTGTCCTCAACCAGTAGGACGCAAATGCCTGATGGGATAGCCACGAGTTCGCCTCGCGGTTGATTAGCGGCCGGTGTCTTGTCGACCTTGGGAAGGATGATGGTGAGGGTGGTCCCTATGTCGATGCGCGAGTGTATCTCTGCCGCACCGCCAGCCTGCGCCGCGAAGCCGTGGATTTGCGATAACCCCAGTCCCGTTCCTTCGCCGACCGGTTTCGTCGTAAAGAATGGCTCGAAAACACGCGCGATCGTTTCTGCAGACATCCCGCTTCCAGTATCCGTGATATCGATAGCGACCGCCGGTCGCCCTTCATATGCAGTGTCGCGCGTCTCGATTAAAAGCGCCCCCCCCTTGGGCATCGCATCCCGCGCGTTCACAGCCGCATTCAGGATCGCAGTTTCCAACTCGGTGGGATCGACTTCCACGCACGCCTTTGCCGCAGCAGCTTTGACGGAAAGCGTAACCGCACTGCCTAGCGATCGCGAAAGAACGTCGCCCCACGCGTCAAGATGGATGTTGAGATCAATGACCTCCGGTCGAATTGCCCGGCGACGGCTGAATGCAAGGAGATGGCTGGTGAGGGTTGATGCACGCTCGACGGTCGTGGCTATGTTATCAACATAGCGAACCCGTTTTTCTTCGGGCAAATCCGGCTTCCTTAGCATCTCCGCCGCTCCAGATATTACCGTGAGCAGATTGTTGAAATCGTGCGCGACTCCACCGGTCAGTTCGCCGATCGCCTGGAGCTTTTGCGCCTGCAGCAGGGCGCTACGCGTCTCCTCGAGTTGCTCCTGGGCCATCCGCTTTTCGGTGACATCCCTGGTAATCTTGGCGAAACCGACATGTCTGCCATTCTCATCGTGAATTGGATCAAGCAAGACATTGGCCCAGAAACGCGACCCGTCCTTTCGGATACGCCATGCGTCGGTCTCATATTTCCCTTCGGCTAGGGCAATGGCGAGAGCTTTACCGGGTGCTCCAGCGATGCGGTCCTCTTCCGTGTAAAATATTGAAAAGTGTTTTCCTACCACCTCGTTGGCGTCGTAGCCCTTGATCGCCTGCGCACCGGTGTTCCAGTTTGTGATCACGCCCTGCGTGTCCAGCATGTAGATGGCGCAGTCCTTCACGCCTTGCACCAGGAGGCGGAAGCGTTGCTCTGCCTGAAAAAGCGCCTGCTCTCTCTCACGCTTTTTGGTGATGTCGCGGCTGATCTTTGCGTAGCCGATCAGTTTGCCGGCAGCGTCGCGTATGGGTTCGATAATAGAGTTGGCGAAGAAAAGGCTGCCGTCCTTTCGAATTCGCCAGCCTTCCGCCTCGAAGCGCCCTTCCTCTGCCGCTAGGCGCAATGCGCGCTGGGGAAGCTCCGACGCCCGATCTTCGGCCGTAAAAAAGCAGGAAAAATGACGGCCGACGATTTCCTCTGCCGTATAGCCCTTCGCCTTACGCGCGCCGCAGTTCCATGTCGCGACACGTCCATCAAGATCCAGCATATACAGAGCGTAATCGGTGACGGCGTCGACCAGAAGCTGGAATTTTGCTTCAGCGGCCTCGGGCATATGAGAAGGCGTCAAAGGATATCCTCACCAAGCCCCCCGGCTAATTAATATGGACTTAGGTCCATATCGCATCAATCGCGATTATCAAGCCCGGTCTCAAAATAGTATCACGCCTGATCAAAGACCCGCCTCCACAGCGATCCTGATAGCCTCCGTTGAAGTCGTCACGCCCAAACGCTCAACGAGGGCGCCCCGGTGCATCTTGACGGTCTTGACCGAGAGGCCGAGATCCTTTGCTATATCGGCGTGGCGCATGCCGTGAGCCATCCGTTCCAACACGCGCAATTGTTGGGCTGTCAAGGCCGTCAGCCTGGCTTTTGGGGTATCAAACTCCAAACGATCATTCTCGACCTTGAGTTGCGTGCCTAGGAAGAAGGCCAATGCTCCAGACTCGTCATAGACCGGAGCGACCATGACCGCGTTGTGAAACGGTTCACCGTTTTTGCGGTAGTTGACGAGCGTCACGAACGCAGGCGCGCCGGCCTTGATGGCGTTGCGTAAGATAGCCCGAGACGCAGGTGAGGTGCCCGAGCCAGAAAGAATGCGACAGTTATGCCCCACCATTTCAGCTTCGCTGTAGCCACTAAGCTGCTCAAATGCATGGTTTACGGCAACGATGTGGTTGTCGGGTATTGTTGCGTCCGTCAAGATCGTCGCCAAGGGTGAGTATCGGGTCGATCGTATCAACTCGCGGCGCAGTTTATCGTGATTGCGAGCCAGCTTCGCGGCGGAGGCTTCGAGAGATGCGGCCATTTCAAGGAAATATCCTTATAGCGCGCTGCTGGTCAATGTCCGTTTGGCGTGCCCAGGTTAACACTCAGCAGGTCCAATCCGGCCCTAAAGCGCTTACGCGGCATCGACCGGCACTCCTGCCCCTTTGCGCTCGGAGTGCGGTTGACTAACTGCGCCGTATGCGGCCGCATCAGCACGGTGAAGCGGACCATTTCCTCCATCACGTCGACGATGCGCTCGTAATAGCTCGACGCCCGCATGCGGCCGTCTTCATCGAACTCTTTATAGGCCATCGCCACCGACGATTGATTAGGGATCGTGAACATCCGCATCCAGCGGCCCAGCAGGCGCAGCGAGTTGACGGCGTTAAACGACTGCGACCCACCCGACACCTGCATGACTGCAAGCGTGCGTCCTTGCGTCGGCCGCATCCCTTTCATCTCAAGCGGAAGATGGTCGATCTGCGTCTTCATGATGCCGCTGATCTGGCCGTGCCGCTCCGGGCTGCACCAGACCATGCCTTCCGACCCTAGCGCGTGCTCGCGCAGTTCATGAACGGCAGGATGATTGTCTCCGGCTACTTGGTCGGGCAGCGGCAGGTCGCTGGGATTGAAGATACGTGTCTCGGCGCCGAAGAAGTGCAACAGGCGGGCGGCCTCTTCCACGGCGAGGCGCGAGAACGAGCGCTCCCGCAGCGAGCCGTAGAGCAGCAGGATGCGCGGAGCCGGTTGATCCGGGCCAAGACCGCAGGCGGGACGAGCCAGCGCGAAAGCCTTGTCCAAAGCAGGAAGATGATCGGGGTCGGCGAGCTCGCGCAGTCTCATGCGGAAATACCTTTCTCGTACCAAGGGCGTGTCCGCTTCACCAAGGCGACGATCGACAGCATTACCGGCACTTCGACCAGCACGCCCACGACCGTTGCCAGCGCGGCGCCAGAACTGAGGCCAAAGAGACTGATGGCGGCGGCCACTGCCAGTTCGAAGAAGTTGGAGGCACCGATCAGCGCCGAAGGGCCGGCGACGCACCATGCCACGCCGAAACGGCGGCTGAGCCAATAGGCGATGCCGGCATTGAGATAGACCTGAAACAGGATCGGCACGGCAATCAGCGCGATCACCAGCGGTTGGCGGATGATCTGTTCGCCCTGAAAGCCGAACAGCAGCACAAGCGTCAAGAGCAGGCTTGAAAGGCTGATCGGGCCAATGGCGGACAGGAAATGCTGGAGCCGCTTCTCACCGCCGCGAACGAGCGCGCGGCGAAGCAGTTGCGAGATGACCACCGGGACGACGATGTAGAGTCCGACCGACAGCGCCAAGGTGCTCCACGGCACGGTGATCGATGCCACACCTAGCAGCAGACCCACCAACGGCGCGAAGGCAAAGACCATGATCAGGTCGTTCAGCGCGACCTGGCTCAAGGTGTAGTTCGGCTCGCCCCCGACAAGGTTGGACCAGACGAAGACCATCGCCGTGCATGGCGCGGCGGCAAGCAAGATCAGGCCTGCGATGTACGAGTTTGACGCGCCTGCCGGCAGCAGCGGTGTGAACAGATAGCCAAGGAGGAATGTGCCGAGTAGCGCCATAGAAAACGGCTTGATCGCCCAGTTCACCACGAGGGTGACGCCGATGCCGCGCCAGTGCTGCCGCAGGCTATGGAGCGCGCCGAAATCAACGCGTAACAGCATCGGGATGATCATCAGCCAGATCAGCACCGCAACCATCAGGTTGACGTTGGCGATCTCCAGCGCTGCGATCGCCTCGAAGGCACGGGGGAGCAAATGGCCGAGACCAATCCCGATGACGATGCACAAAGCCACCCACAACGAAAGATATCGTTCGAACAGGGACATTGCTGTCAGTCCCTCCGGGAAACGGCAGGTGCAGTCGTGATACCGCCGCCCAGGGCGATCTGCATGTAAATCGTGTCGAGCCAACGGCCAGCCTTCCAGCCCATACCGGTCAGGCGGCCGACGTGCGCAAAGCCACAGGCGCCATGCAGCGCGACGGAAGCGGGTTCACCGCCGCCGATAACGGCTACCATCTGCCGAAAGCCATAGCCTTCAGCTGCTTCCAGCAAGGCCTTCAGCAGCAGCTTGCCGATGCCGCAGCCGCGCTGGCCATGCGCCACGTAGATGCTGTTCTCGCAGGCATAGGCGTAAGCTGGCCGATCGCGGAACTGCGTGGCATAGGAATAGCCCACCACTTCAGATCCATCGCAGGCGACGAGAAACGGCCATTTCCGGCCGGTCACCATCCGTATCTTCCCTACGGTTTCGGCCTGCGTCGGCGGCACGACTTCGTACGTCGCCGTGCCGTGTAAGACATGATGCGCGTAAATCGCGGCGATAGCCTTGGCATCGTCGATCGTCGCCGGGCGAACCGAAAGGGTCATTGCCGGGTTGCTTCCACGACTTCGCCGTCTTCCTTGACGAAGGTGCTGCGCTGTTGCGTCGGCAGCAAATCCAGCACTTCTTCGGAAGGGCGGCAAAGTTTCACGCCCAACGGCGACACGACCAGCGGCCGGTTGATGAGGATGGGATGCTCTATCATCGCGTCGAGCAGGGCCTCGTCCGTCAAGGTCTCATCGCCGAGGCCCAGTTTGGCATAAGGCGTCCCCTTCTCGCGCAGCAGAGCGCGCGTGGTGATACCGGCCCGCTTGATGAGTTCCATCAGCAGCGCGCGGCTTGGTGGCGTCTTCAGGTACTCGATAACATGAGGCTCGATGCCGGCATTGCGGATCATGGCCAGGGCATTACGAGAGGTCCCGCAAAGCGGGTTATGGTAGATCACGATATCGGTCATTCTTGCCTCTTCAGCAGGAGGTAAGTTCGGCCAGAAGCGGCTCGCACAACTCGGCGCGCCCCTGGCAGCAATCCTTGGCCAGATAGACCATCAGTCCGCGCAGCGTGTCGAGGTTGGCGCGCTGGATTTGTTGGCGACCACGCTTCTCGGAAAGCACCAGCCCGGCGTTCGCCATCACGGCCAGATGCGTCGAAAAAGTGCTCTGGGTCAGCCCCGATGCTTCGACCAATTCGCCGGTCGACAGACCATCAGGCTCATGTCGGATCAGCAGCCGAAATGCATCCAGCCGCGTTGGATGGCCAAAAGCGGAGAGAATGGAAAGGGCGTCATCGGTGTCCATGCATCGTGATTAACCGATGCGATCTGGCTCGTCAATAAAACATCGTATATTCCCGATGCGTTGGCAGTGGGAAGCAATAGCAGAATTAGATAAGTCTGCGACCTGAAGCTGCCTTTCCGGAATCGGCCATCCCAGCCCCTCCAACATCCTTCCCAAATAGGATTTCGTCTGATCTAACCCTCGGCATGGATCAGCCTTCCTCCATCTCTCACCGCATCACGCCCCGCATCCCCGCGCCCAAATCATGCCCGCATCACCCAATAGGAAGTGACGCGTCGCGAGCGCCTTCGGGAAGCCTTGCGAGCGCTTCCGGCCCATTTCGTGCGTTACACTGTGAACTTCGCGCGCCACCTCGCGCCATCCCCAAAGCGCCGCTTCGTCGCCCCCATGCAAATCCTTCGCTTGGCGCGCGGCGTGGGGGTGCCTATCTCTCTGGCCGACACGAATCATAGCTGAAAGCCTGATATGACCGCCACCCATTCCACCCGCATGCTCATCCTCGGTTCCGGCCCGGCCGGCCTGTCCGCCGCCATTTACGGCGCGCGCGCGGGTCTGGCGCCGATCGTGGTGCAGGGGATGCAGCCGGGCGGCCAGCTCACCATCACTACCGATGTCGAAAATTATCCCGGTTTCAAGGACGTTATCCAGGGGCCGTGGCTGATGGAGCAGATGCAGGCGCAGGCCGAGCATGTCGGCGCGCAGATGATGTACGACCAGATCGTCGATGTCGACCTGTCCGAACGTCCTTTCCGCCTGCGCGGCGATGGCGGCACCCTCTATGTCGCCGACACGCTGGTCATCTGCACCGGCGCGCAGGCCAAATGGCTGGGCGTGGAGGGCGAGGAGCATCTGCAGGGCAAGGGCGTATCGGCCTGCGCCACCTGCGACGGCTTCTTTTATCGCGGCAAGAAGGTGGTGGTCATCGGCGGCGGCAACACCGCGGTCGAGGAAGCGCTCTACCTCACCAACCACAGCCATGACGTCACCCTGATCCACCGCCGCGATTCGCTGCGCGCGGAAAAGATCCTGCAACAGCGGCTGCACGCCCATCCGCACATCAAGGTGCTGTGGAACAAGGCGGTCGACCGATTCGTCGGCGGCGGCACGCCCGAAGGTCTGGTCGGGGTCGACCTGATCGATACGGTGACGGGCGAAAAGTCGCATGAGCCGACCGACGGCGGCTTCGTCGCGATCGGCCATCATCCCGCGACCGAATTGTTCACCGGCAAGCTGCCGACCGACGAGGGCTATCTGCTGGTGGAAAAGGGCACGACCCGCACGGCGATTCCGGGCGTGTTCGCCGCGGGCGACGTCACCGATAAAATCTATCGCCAGGCCGTGACCGCGGCGGGCATGGGCTGCATGGCCGCGCTCGACGTCGAGAAATTCCTGGCGGAACAGGATTTCGAGGAACTGGTGGAGGCGTAAGCCGCCGCCGCGGGCGGGCTGGGTTCAGGCCAGCTTCGCCTGCGCGAAGGCGACGAGCGACCCGAATGTCTCGAACGTGTCGCCGTCGATATCGTCATCCTCGATCAGGATGTCGAAGCGGTCCTCGATTTCGGTCAGCAGGCCCGCGACCGCCATCGAATCCAGTTCCGGCAGCGCGCCGAACAGGGGGGTGTCCGCGTCGAAGCTATCGACCTGGGTTTGCGGCAGGCTGAGTACGTCGCGCAACAGCGCCCGCATCAGGCTGTCCACATCGAGAGTCCGGTCGACCGGCTGAGAATTTTGCGCCCGCATGATGCGCGCTAAATAGAGGGACGCGGCTTAACCTACAAGCGCTGAAATGGCGGTGCGCGCCGCCGGGAGCCAACTGGAGGGGAAACGCGGGTTGAAAGCGTCGATGCGGTGGAGCGGGATGCGCCGGTCCATCCAGTCGGTCTTGTAGCCGTTGTCGCCGGTGCCATAGTCGATCATGCGCACCCGATCCCCGTCGATCGCCTGCTTGAACATCGCATGGCTCAACAATGTGCCGGGGGAAGCATGGTCGAAGGCGCTGTCATGGCTCAGCTTGTGGATCAGGGCGACGTCCCGCTCCACGGTCCACAATTGGGTCGCCACCGCGCGCCCGTCCAACCGCGCGAAACCCAGCCGCAACGTCCCCGCCGCGCTTTCCCGCTCGGCCAGGTCGTGCAGGAAATCGAGGCCGGGTTCAGCCTCCTTCCAGCTACGGTCATGCACGTCGATATAGTCCCGCCACAGGTCGTCGGTCAGCCGCGTGGCGATCGACAGGGCGAACGGGTCGCCACGTCCCTTGCGCTTGACGAGATTGCGCAGCCGGCCCGGCCGCGCCGCCCAATAGTCGGCGAAGCAGCAGCCCTCCACCTCCAAAAGATAGCGCCCGCCCATCGCCCGCTGGACGGCGAACCAGCCGGCGCGGCGCAGCGCGGCGAGCAGGGGCGCGGCATCCTCCAGCGGATAGAGATCGATCTGCGCGCAGCGCGTCATCAGGTGCCGGGCCAAGCTTTCCAGCAACCGCTGCCGGGTCGCGGCATCGGGTGCGCCGATGAAGACGGGCGCCCAGGCGAAGCTGTACCAGTTGGCGAGCGCGCTGGCGCGACGGGGGGCGGGGGCGAGCAGGAACAGCCAGGCTTGCGCATCGCCTTCCTGCGCCTGCACGATAGAGACGGGCTGGTCAGGGAAGCAGCGATCATGCAGAGCCGCAAACCAGTCGATCCGGTCGAACAGGGCCAATCCATGCGCGCGATCGAGCCGGCCGGCCAAAGCCTGCCGCGCCTGTGCGAGCATCTGATATTCCCTTGGCGCCACCAACCGACTATCTCCGCCCCAACTATAGGGCGGCATAGGAGAAAAGTCTGGAAATGGAGTTAAGCCCGCCTGTGTCCACGGATTTCCCCATGATCGACGGCGCGCAGTTGCGGCCGATCGACCATCTGCTGCTGCGCGGCGACGCCTTGCGGACGGCGCTGGATGGTCGATCCGGCAGCTACAGCTATGCCGAACTGGAAGAGACGCTGGGACGGCTGGCGGGCTGGCTGGCGGGATTCGGGCTGAAGAAGGGCGCGCGAGTCGCAAGCTGGATCGCCAAAGGGCCGGTCGCCGCGCTGATGCCGTTGGCGGCGCCGCGTGCGGGTTTGGTCCATGTGCCGGTCAATCCATTGCTCAAACATGCGCAGGTCGCCCATATCCTGGCCGACAGCGGCGCGCTGCTGCTGATCGGGGCGGCGGCGCGACTCGAAAGCCTGTCGCCCGGCGACGTGCCGGCCGATTGCCAACTGCATCGCGAGGATGACGCCGCCTGCGCGATGAGCGGCGGCCAGGCGATCGGGCCTGGTTCAGCCGCGCCTGACGATCTGGCGGCGATCCTCTACACCAGCGGTTCGACCGGACGGCCCAAGGGAGTGATGCTCAGCCACGCCAACCTGTGGCTTGGCGCGGTGGCGGTGGCGGCCTATCTCCAACTGACGGAGGCGGATCGCACCGCCTGCGTCCTGCCTTTCAGCTTCGATTATGGACAAAATCAGCTACTTTCCACCTGGTACGCCGGGGGCTGCGTCTATCCGCTCGATTATCTCACGCCGCGCGATGTGATGAAGCTGGTGGATCGGCGGGACATCACGACGCTGGCCGGGGTGCCGCCGCTCTGGGTGCAACTGACCGAGCTGGACTGGCCGGTGGAGATTGCCGCGAAGCTCAAGCGGCTGACCAACAGTGGCGGGGCGCTGACCCGGCCGCTGGTCGCCAGGCTGTGCGCGCTGTTCCCACAGGCCGACCTCTATCCGATGTACGGGCTGACCGAGGCGTTTCGGTCCACCTATCTGCCGCCGGCGCTGGTGGGCAGCCATCCCGATTCGATGGGCCGGGCGATCCCCTTTGCGGAGATTCTGGTAGTCCGCCCGGACGGCAGCATCACCGACGATGAGGAGCCGGGCGAACTGGTCCATTGCGGGCCGCTGGTGGCGCAGGGCTATTGGCGCGACCCGGCGCGGACGGCCGAGCGGTTCAAGCCCGCGCCCGCGATATCGGCCTATGGCGGCATGGCGGTCTGGTCGGGCGACACGGTGCGCCGGGATGCCCAGGGCCTGCTCTATTTCGTCGGCCGCGACGATGCGATGATCAAGTCGGCGGGCAACCGGATCAGCCCGACCGAGATAGAGGAGGCCGCGGTCGCCGTGCCTGGCGTCTCCGAAGCCGTGGCTTTGGGGGTACGGGATGACCGGCTGGGGCAGGCGGTGCGGCTGCTGATCCGCGCCGACGACATTTCCGTCGCCTCGGCGGTTGCCGCCCGTCTCAAGACCGAACTGCCCAATTTCATGCAGCCCAAGGATATCGTCGTGCTTCCAGATTTCCCCCGCAATCCCAATGGCAAGATCGATCGGGTCGCGCTGGCCAAGGAGCATGGCGCATGAAGCCGATGGGGCCGATTCCCGCCTGGTTCGGGCAGGAAGAAGGCATGTTGATCGTCGGCGGCTGCGGCGCAGCCAGCCTGGTGGACGAGGCTGGAGACACGCCGCTTTTCGCCTATGACATGAACGTCGTCGAAGCGCAGGTGCGAAGGTTTCGCGCCGCCATGCCCGATGCGTTGCATCTCCATTATGCGATCAAGGCCAACCCCTATGCGCCGCTGCTGGCCCGGATGGGGAGCCAGGTGGATGGATTCGATATTGCCTCGGGGGGCGAACTGGAAATGGCGCTTACAGCCGGAATGGCGCCGGATCGGATCAGTTTTGCAGGACCGGGCAAGCGTAACGACGAATTGGAAGCCGCGATCTTCGCGGGCGTGACCATCAATCTGGAGTCGGAGGGGGAAGGGCGCCGCGCGCTGGCTGTTGCCGAAAAGCTGGGCAAGACCCCACGCCTGGCGGTGCGGGTCAACCCGGACTTCGACCTCAAGGGATCGGGGATGCGCATGGGCGGCGGGGCCAAGCCGTTCGGCGTCGATGCCGATCGCGCGGCGGCGCTGGCGCGGGCGATGATCGATGCGGGGGCGGACTGGCGGGGCTGGCATATTTTCGCCGGCAGCCAGAATCTCGATCCATTGGCGATCATCGAGACGCAGGCGACGACGATTGCGCTGGCGGCGCGGCTGTCGGACGATGTCGGCGCGTCGCCGCCGCTGGTCAATCTGGGCGGGGGCTTTGGCCTGGCCTATTTCCCCGGCGACGAACGGCTGGATATCCGCCCGATCGGCGTGGCGCTGGACAGCGCATTGGACAGTTTGCCGGGCATTTTGCAGGGCAGCGCCTTCGCGATCGAACTGGGGCGCTGGCTGGTGGGGGAGGCGGGGGTCTATCTGACCCGTGTCATCGATGTGAAGGTCAGCCAGGGCGAAACCTTCGTCGTGGTCGATGGGGGTCTGCATCACCAACTGGCCGCCAGCGGTAATTTCGGCACGGTCGTACGGCGCAACTACCCGATCGCGGTCGCCAACCGCTTCGGTGCGGCCTCGACGGGCCAGCCGGTGACGGTGGTGGGGTGCCTGTGCACGCCGATCGATCGTCTGGGCGACAAAGTGGCGCTGCCGCCGGTCAGGGAGGGTGACCTGATCGCCATCTTCCTGGCCGGGGCCTATGGCGCGTCGGCAAGTCCTGCGGCATTTCTTGGTCACCCAAGTCCTCGCGAACTTTTACTTGGCTGATTTGCTCAGGACTTAACTCCTAACGGTATCTTTACCCTTTCCCGGCAAGAAGAAGTTCGAAGCCATGTGCTGCCTGGTTGCCTTGCCCTCTTTGGCGGCCGCCGGTGCATGGCCGCACAAAGAGGTGAGATTATGCGTTTTGTGTCGGTTTCCAGGCTTTTGATCGGCGTATCGCTACCCGCCGTCGCCTTGTCGGGCTGCGCCTCTGCGCCGTCCGGACCGCAATTGCCGCCCGCTTCTTTCGTGTCGACGCAGGAAGGGCCGGGTGAGGAATATATCATCGGTCCGCTCGACGACCTCACCATCTTCGTGTGGCGCAATCCCGAACTGGGCGCGAAGGTTCAGGTGCGCCCCGATGGCCGCATCACTACGCCGCTGATCACGGACATGCCGGCTGTGGGCAAGACGCCCAAGATGCTGTCGGACGACATCAAGCTGGCGTTGACCCAATATATCGAAAATCCGCTGGTGTCGGTGATCGTCAACAATTTCAGCGGCACGTTCAGCCAGCAGGTACGGATCGTGGGCGCGACGGAAAAGCCCGCGTCGATTCCCTATCGTGCGAACATGACCCTGCTGGACGCGATGATCGCCGTCGGCGGCCTGTCCGAATATGCGGCGGGCAACCGCGCGCGGCTTGTTCGCTTCGACAAGAATACGGGCAAGCAGAAGGAATATCAGGTCCGCCTGGGCGACCTTTTGAAGAAGGGGGATACGCGCGCCAATGTGTTGCTGTCGCCCGGCGACGTCATCATCATTCCTGAAAGCATGTTCTGATCATGGCCGGTCTCTACGACGAATTGTTGGTCCTGCTCCACGGCATATGGAGCCGCCGCTGGGTGGCGCTCGGCGTCGCCTGGGGCTTGTGCATGCTGGGCTGGCTGGGCGTGGCGCTCATCCCCAACAGCTATCAGTCCAAGGCGCGGGTCTATGTGAACACCCAGTCGCTGCTGGAGGACAAGGTGGGGATAACCCAGGTCCAGTCACAGCAGGATCTCGACCGGGTGCGCAGCACGCTGGCGAGCGCTGAGAATCTGGAAAAGGTGGTACGCGATACCGACCTGTCCCAGTCCGTGTCCGGCCCGCGCGACATTGCCGCCAAGATCACGACGTTGCGCGAGAACATCACGGTGATGGCGCAGGCCGATCCCAGCATGATCGACATCAGTGCGATCTCTGCCGATTCGGGCCTGTCGGATGGCGCCAATGCGCGCATCGCGCAACAGGTCGTGCAGAAGCTGATCGATATCTTCCAGGAAGAGAATCTGTCGGGCGATCGCAACCAGACCAAGCAGAGCCTGGCCTTCCTCGACCAGCAGATCGCCGCGCGCGGCAAGCAGTTGGAGGCAGCAGACCAGCGCCGCGTCGAATTCGCGCAGCGCTATATCGGCCTGTTGCCGGGCGCCGGTTCGATCAGCCAGCGTATGGATGCGGCCCGCGCGGAGATCAGTAATATCGATTCGCAACTCGTTCAGGCGCAGAGTGCCCTGAGCGCGATGAACGGCCAACTCGCGGGCACGCCGGCGACTCTGCCAGGCGTCGGCGCATCGGGCGGGGTATCGCCGCTGGCGCAGGCGCAATCCAATCTGGCGTCGATGCGCGCGCGTGGGTGGACCGCCAACCACCCCGACGTGATTGCGGCCCAGCGCGAAGTCGATGCCCTGCGCAAGAGCGGTGGCGGCGGCAGCGCGGGTGGCGCCGGCAGCACGCCCAATCCCGCTTATCTGTCGATCAAGTCGATGCAGGCGGAACGGGCCGCCACGGTGCAGGCGCTCAGCACGCGCAAGGCGCAGTTGCAGGGCGACCTCAACACCATGATGTCCAAACAGGTGAATGAACCGGGCGTCGCATCCGAGCAGGAAAAGATCGAAAGCGACTATGCCGCGCTCAAGGCGCAATATGACAAGCTGGCGGCCGACCGGGAGGAAATCCGCCTGCGGGGCGACGTGAAGACCGAGACCGGCTCCGTCCAGTTCCGCGTCATCCAGCCGCCCAGCACCCCGACGGCGCCGTCGGCCCCCAACCGGCCGCTGCTGCTGCTGGGCGTGTTGATCCTGGGCATCGGTGCGGGCATCGGCATCGCCTTCGCGCTCGGCCAGCTCAAGGGCACCTTCCCGACCGCCGCGCGGCTTGAAAAGGCGCTTGGCCTGCCAGTCGCCGGATCGATCAGCCAGACGGTCAGCGCGGCGCAGGTGGCGGTCGAAAAGCAACGTATGAAATGGTTCGCCGGAGCGAGCGGGGGGCTGGCAGCCGTCTGCCTGCTGCTGATCGTCGTCGAATTCGTCCAGCGCGGTATGGCGTGAAGGAGCCAGGGAAGATGAACCAGCACAGCTCCATCAAGGGCCGGGGATCGCTGATCGAGCGGGCGACCGAAATCTACGATTTCAACGCCGCATTGCGTGGCCGCGGCGCGCCTGCCGTCGATGTGCCCGCCGACCTGCCGCCCGCGCCCGTTGCGCCGCCGGCGCCTGCGGCCCTCGTGGCCGATACGCCTGCCGCGCCGACCTTTCGCGCGCCGGCCTGGACCGGGCCGGTGCAGGCGATCGACCGGATCAAGCTGGTCGAGGACGGCTTCCTGCGTCCCGACAGCGCGGTTACGACGATGAGCGAGGAATTTCGCCTGCTCAAGCGCGACCTGCTGTCGCAGCTACAGAATAATCCGCGGGGCAATCGGATCCTCGTTTGCTCCGCCCATAGCGGCGATGGCAAGACCTTCTGTGCGATCAACCTGGCGCTCAGCCTGGCGGCGGAGAAGGATCGCGAGATCCTGCTGGTAGACGCCGATTTCGGCAAACCCGGCATTCCCGCGCAACTGGGGCTGGAGGCCGGCCCCGGCCTGATGGACGCGCTCGCTGACCCCATGGTTGCGATCGAAGACTGCGTGATCCGCACCGACATTCCCTCGCTCGCCGTGCTGCCCGCCGGGCAGCGCAGCAACAACGACACCGAATATCTCGCCTCGGCCCGGACCGAACAACTGCTCAAGCGGCTGACCGATGGCCGGCCCGACCGCATCGTGATCTTTGATTCGCCGCCGTTGCTGGCGGCATCGCCCGCCGCCGTGCTCGCCAGCCACGCCGCCATCGCGCTGCTGGTCGTGCGCGCCGACAAGACGCCCGAAAGCGCGCTGCGCGACGCCGCGGGCCTGTTGAGGGGCGGCGCGCAGGTGCAGCTTTTGCTCAATGCCGTCCGCTTCAACAGCGGCGGCCGCCGTTTCGGCAGCTATTACGCCAAGGGGGAAGCCCAGTGAAGACCGTTCGGCTCTGGATCGCAGGCGCATCCTGCGTCGCGCTGGCCGCTGCAATGCCCGTCCATGCGCAATCGTCGTCCGACGAGAAGCGCGTCGATGTGGTCCCCTATATCGGGGTGGACCAGGTCGTGATGGGGCCGCTCAAGGGCGGCGGCGACGTGCTGACCTACACCAATGTTACCGCGGGCCTGACCGCCGAAGTGCAGAACAAGCGGGTCGAGGCGGCCGTCGACCTGCAATATAATCACAGCTTCGGCTGGAGCAGCCAAGCGGTCGATCAGGATGTGCTGAGCGGCTTTGGCCATGCCAACGTCAATGTCGCCCGCGGCCTGTCCATCCAGAGCGGCGGCCTTGCCACGCGGGTGCGTACCGACGGCCTGTCGGGCGCGTCCACCCAGCGCGACACCTATACCAGCCAGGTCTGGTCCGGCTATGTCGGCCCATCCTATACAACGCAGCTTGGCGACTTCAACGTCAACGCCTCCTATCGCCTCGGCTATGCGCGGGTCGATGACAGTGTGAGCCAGAACAGCGTTCAGGGACAGGGGGGCGGCTCCTTCGCCGATAGCTGGACGCACAGTTTGAGCGGATCGGTCGGCTTTTCGCCCGACACGGTGTTGCCGGGCATCGGCCTGACGGCCAGCGGCGGCTATGACCGCGAAGATGCCAGCCAGCTCGACCAGCGGTTCGAGGATCTGTGGGGCCGGGTCGATGCGACCGTACCCATCACGCCAACGCTCGCCGCCGTCGGCGGCGTCGGCTATGAAAAGATCCAGATCAGCCAGCGTTCGCCGGAACTGGGTGCGGACGGCCTGCCGCTGATCCGCAACGGCCGCTATGTTACCGACAAAAGCTCGCCGCGCGCGCTGGTCTATGATTTCGACGACATCATCTGGGACGCGGGTGTTTTGTGGCGGCCCAGCCGTCGCACGACGTTACAGGCGCGGGTCGGCGAACGCTATGGCGGGATGACCTATCAGGGCAGCTTCCTGTGGCAGGGCCGCGACAGCAGCGTCGCCATCATCGTCTTCGACGGGATCGACAGTTTCGGCCGCATGATTACCGCCGACGTGGCCGCCCTGTCGGGCAGCAATTTCGACGTGGCGCGCAACCCGTTCACCGGCGACATCACCGGCTGCGCCTTCTCCACCACCGGCGGGGGGCAGTGCTTCAACGATGCGTTGTCGGGCATCACCGACGCCAATTTCCGCTATCGTGGCGTGTCGGCGCAATATTCGCTGCGTCGCGGGCCGTGGGGCTGGGGCGTGGGCGCGGGCTATTCGCAGCGCAAGTTCATCACCCCCAGCGGCCAGACCATATTGATCCGCGGATCGCGGGACGAGAACTGGTACGGCAACGGGTCGGTAAGCTATATGTTCAACGATCGCGACAGCATCGACCTGGTTGGCTACGTGAATTATTTCGATGCAAGCGGTGGACGGCCAGATGTGTTGAACTATGGGTCATTCGCCAGCTATTATAAGGGGTTGTCGCGCCGTCTGTCTGCGTC
This sequence comes from Sphingobium sp. 3R8, assembly GCF_020166615.1. NCBI lineage: Bacteria > Pseudomonadati > Pseudomonadota > Alphaproteobacteria > Sphingomonadales > Sphingobiaceae > Sphingobium > Sphingobium sp. 3R8. Next base: position 35,157 of record NZ_JAIQXR010000019.1, read on the forward strand.
TGCCTCGCTTGGCCTGGATGGGGTGCAGGCGGATGATCTGGACACCATCATCAGCGCGATGGGGCAGGTCGGCCTGCGCTACAGCTTCTAACCGGTCGCCTTGGAGACGAAGAGATGTACGATCAATTCTACGGATTGCAGGGCCGTCCGTTCCAACTGACGCCGGACCCGCATTATTATTTCGAGAGCGCGACCCATCGCAAGGCATTATCCTATCTGGGCTACGGCCTGGCGCAGGGTGAAGGCTTCATTGTCATCACCGGCGACATCGGTGCGGGCAAGACGACGCTGGTCGGTCACCTGATGCAGACCATCGATCCGGCGCGGCTGACCGCCGTCAAGATCGTGTCGACGCAGGTAGAGGGCGACGACATGCTCCGCCTCGCCGCGCAGAGTTTCGGTCTTTCCACCGACGGCCTGTCCAAGGCGGCGATTCTGCAACAGGTCGAAGCCAGGCTTCATGCTCAGGCGCGGGCCGGGCGGCGCAGCCTGCTGATCGTGGACGAGGCGCAGAACCTGCCTGTTACCGCGATCGAGGAATTGCGGATGCTGTCCAATTTCCAGTTGGGTGGTCAGTCGCTGCTGCAGATATTCCTGCTGGGCCAGCCGGAATTTCGCGACCTTCTCAAGTCGCCCGAACTGGAGCAGTTGCGCCAGCGCGTCATTGCGACCCATCATCTGGAACCGATGATGGCCAATGAGGTCGAACCCTATATCCTCCATCGCCTCGCCATTGCGGGCTGGAGCGGCAACCCGGCTTTTACGCCGGGGGCCTTTTCGGCGCTCTATGCGGCGACCGGCGGCGTACCGCGCCGCCTGAACGCGCTGGCCAGCCGGGTGCTGCTGCTGGGCGCGATCGAGCAACTGCATGTGATCGACGAGGAAGTCGTGGACGCCGTCGTCGCGGACATGGGCCTGGATGCCGATATCGCGCCGGAACCCGTCGCGCCGTCGGTGCTGGATGCCGTTGAAGAGTCGGTTGCGTTCGAGCCGGAACCGGTCGAGCTTGTAGTCGCCGACGAGAGCGTCGAGGACGAGCCGATCGAGGAGCAGGCCGTCCCGCAACCCTTCGGCTATTATCCCGCCGATGAGCAACTGCCCGACGACGAGCCGGTAAAGGACGAGACCATCGAACTGGATGCGGCCTGGCCGCAGCCGGACCGGACGACGGCGGAAATCGAACCGCTCGCTCCCGCTGCCGAGGCGGAAGAGGAAGATGTGGCTGGCGAGCCGGTGACGCCGATCGTCGTGGCGCCCTTCGCGCGACCGGCCTTCGCCGCCTTTGCGCCGCCGCGGGCGGTCGAGCGTGCGTTCGAACCCGAAGCGGCGGTTGACCCGGTCGAAGAAGAGGTCGAGCCGGAAGAGACTGCGTCCTTCGCCGCGCCGTTCGCGCCGGATAAAGCGGAAGCCGTCGAGGTGGAAAGCGTCGTGGAGGCCGAACCGTCGGTCGTGGACGAGGCCTTCGATGAGATCGAGACTGTGGCCGAGGCTGAGCCGGTCGGAGATGCCGAACCTTTCGCCGAGGCGGCGGCCGCGCCGTTCGCCGCGGTAGATGCGGTCGATGTCGATGCGCTGCGCGCCGACATGCTGGGCGAGATTGAAGCGTTGCGGGCTGAGATCGCATCCCTGCGGGCGGTGCAGTCCCATGCGCCCTTCGGCCAGCCGGCACAGCCGGAAATCGATCCCGAAGCGCTCAAGGGCTGTTTCACTTTGATCGAGGAACGGCTGTCGGCGCTGGAGTTTCGTGCCGAGGAACAGGATACGGCCTTGCGCCGTGTGCTGACGCTGCTGGTCGACTGGGTCGAGCGCGAGGAACGGATGGCGGATATGCAGGCGGGCGTCGCCGCCTGACGCCTTATATGACTGACAAGGTTGGAGGATCATGCAGAACGCCCTGTCTGTCGATGTCGAGGACTGGTTCCAGGTCGGCGCGTTCGAGCGCACGCTGCGGCGTGCCGACTGGGACAGCCTGACCCACCGGGTCGAAACCAATAGCGACGCGGTGCTGGACCTGTTCGCGCAGGCCGGCGTCAAGGCGACCTTCTTCACCCTGGGCTGGGTGGCCGAGCGCTATCCCGCGTTGATGCGCCGGATTGCGGATGCCGGTCATGAAGTCGCCAGCCATGGCTACGACCATGCCCGCGTCTTCACCTTCACCCCGGAGGAATTTCGCGCCGACCTGCGCAAGTCGCGCGCTATCCTGGAGGATGCGAGCGGGCAGGCGGTCACCGGCTATCGTGCGCCCAGCTTCTCCATCGATCCGCGCACGCCCTGGGCGCACCCCATACTGGCCGAAGAAGGCTATCGCTATTCCTCCAGCGTCGCGCCGATCCGGCATGACCATTATGGCTGGCCGGATTCGCCGCGTTTCGCCTGGAAGCCGGTCGCGGGATCCGATCTGGTCGAACTGCCCGTCACCACCGCGAAATGGGGCAAGCGCACGCTGGCGGCCGGCGGGGGCGGCTTTTTCCGCCTGCTACCCTACGCCTTTTCGCGTTGGGCGATCCGGCAGGTCAACGAACAGGCCGGACGGCCCGCGATCATCTATTTCCATCCGTGGGAAATCGACCCGGACCAGCCACGGGTCGCGGATGCGCCGCTGCGGTCGCGCCTGCGCCATTACAGCAACCTGTCGGTGATGGCGGCCAAGCTACGCCGCTTGACCCGCGATTTCGCCTGGACTCGCGTCGATGCGCTGGCGGATGCGGAAGCGGCGCGCGCCTCATGATGGTCTGCAATGCCGCCGATTTCGGCGTCACGATGCTGGACGTCGATGATCCGGGTCAGACGCAGGCCGCCGACGATTTCGTCATGGCCCATGATGCCGGCACGCCCTTTCATCGAGCCGCCTGGCTGCGCGCAATCACGCAGGCGACGGGGCATCGCGCGTTATTGCTCGCCGCGGTGGCGCCGTCCGGCCAGATTCGCGGGATATTGCCGCTCCATCATGTGAAGAGCCGGCTGTTCGGCGACGCGCTCGTGTCCTGCGCCTTTGCGGTCGATGGTGGTCTTCTGGTCGCGGATGATCGGGCGGTGGCGCCGCTCGCCGCGGCAGCCCAAGGGTTGGCGCGCACGCGGGGCGGGCCGCCGCTGGAATTGCGTGGCGGGGTTGCGCCGGGCGACGAGTGGCAGCGGTGCGAAGGCGAGTATGTCGGTTTCGTCCGCCCCTTGGCCGCAGACGACGACGCGGAACTGCTCGCCGTGCCCCGCAAGCATCGCGCCGAATTGCGCAAGGCGCTCGCTAATCCTGCGCTCAGCGTGGAGGCAGGGCGCAGCGAGCGACTGCGGCGCGACCATTATCGCGTGTACGCGACCAGCGTCCGCAATCTCGGCACGCCGGTTTTCCCCGCAAAGCTGTTTCAGTCGGTGTTGCAGCAGTTTGGCAAGGATGCCGACCTGCTGGTCGTGCGCGAAGGAGATCGGCCGGTGTCGGCGGTATTGACCCTTTATCACCAGGGGAGGGTGATGCCCTATTGGGGCGGCGGCGTGGCCGATGCGCGGCGACTACGCTCCAACGAACTCATGTACTATCGGCTGATGGGCCATGGTCGCGACCGTGGCATGACCCAGTTCGATTTCGGCCGTTCCAAGGCCGGCAGCGGCCAGGCGGCGTGGAAGAAGAGCTTCGGTTTCGATCCGGCGCCGCGCGTCTATCATAGCTGGTCTGTCGACGGGACCAGGCGCGACGTCAATCCGAACAGCGCCAAATATCAGCGGCGCATCGAATATTGGAAGCGATTGCCGCTGCCCGTCGCCAACATTTTGGGGCCGCTGATTTCGCGCGGTCTCGGTTGAATCGCACATCAAATATTCAACCCTGACCGGTAGGTTCGGGCAGGGGTGACAAGGGAATGACTTCCATGAATGCTATCACCGGTCTGGGCGTCATCGTCGATGAAGCGCGCTTGTCCGACGCCACGACCGTCGCGGAACTGGACGCATGGGTATGCGCGCACCCCGACTCCACGCCCTTTCACCGGCCGGGATGGATCATGGGCGTGGAAGCGGGCACCGGACAGAAGGCCAGGATGCTGGTCGCGCGCCTGATCGGCGGCGAGATCGTCGGCCTGTTGCCGCTGACCTATATCCGATCGGCGCTGTTTGGGCGCGCGCTGGTGGGCAGCGGTTTTGCCGTCGATGGCGGCCTGTTGACCAGTCATCGCAAGGCCGGGGCGGCGCTGGCCGACGCCGCCTGGACGCTGGCGGAACGGCTGGGCTGCGATACGCTGGAATTGCGCGGCGGGGAAGCGCCTGGCGGTCCGGTGTGGCAGGAGAAGGCGGACGCCTATCTGGGCTTCTCGCGGGCGCTGGCGGCCGATGACGAGGCGGAACTGAAGGCCGTGCCCAAGCGCCACCGGGCAGAAATCCGCAAGGGGATCGCGAACGACCTGCATTTCGAGACCGGGCGCGACAAGCGGTTGCGCGACATCCACTACCGGCTTTACGCCCATAGCGTCCATAATCTGGGAACGCCGGTCTTCCCGCGCGCGCTGTTCGAGCAGATCATGGACCGGTTCGGCGACGATGCCGACATCGCTTTGGTGTCGAAGGACGGCGTGCCGCTGTCGGCGGTCATCAGCTTCTATCATCGCGGCGCCTGCATGCCTTATTGGCATGGCGCCGGCGAAGGTGCACGGACGATGCGATCGAACGAATTTCTCTATTTCAGCCTGATGCGGGCGGCGCGCGAGCGGGGCTGCGCCATCTTCGATTTCGGCCGGTCGAAGGTCGGCACCGGGCCTGCCGCCTGGAAGAAGACATGGGGGTTCGAGGGCGAACCGCTCGGCTATCATCTGCGCACCGCGCCGGGCAAGGAGACGCGCGACGTCAATCCGCTTTCGCCGCAATATCGGCGGAAGGTCGAATTGTGGAAGAAGTTGCCCGAATCGATCGCCAACCTGATCGGGCCGCATATCGCGCGAGGGCTGGGATGATCGGCGACATCCTTTTCCTCTGCCATCGCATTCCCTTTCCGCCGGACCGGGGTGACAAGATCCGGTCCTATCACCTTCTCCAGCGGTTGGCGGAGATTGCGCCCGTCCATGTTGGCTGCTTCGCCGACGATGGTCGCGACATGGGCTTTGCGAGCGAGATGGGCCAGGTCGCAGCCAGCCAGTGCGTGCTGATGCGCGACCGGTCGAAGCTGGTCGCGGGGCTGACGGGGCTGGCGAAGCGCCAGTCGCTGCTGGTGTCGCTGTTCGACCATCCCGGCCTGCATCGCTGGGTGGCGCAGACGCTGGCGGAGCGACCGATCCGCGCCGTCGTCGCCTATTCGGCGCAGATGGCGCATTTCGTGCCCGTCCTTCCCGCTGACGTGCGTTTCCTGATGGATTTCGTCGATTTCGATTCCGCTAAATATGCGACCTATGGCGCGGAAGGATCGGGGCCGATGGGCTGGATCAACCGGCGCGAGGGGCGCGTTCTGCTGAACTTCGAGCGGCAGACCGCGGCGCGGGCGGACATCAGCAGCTTCGTGAGCGAGGCGGAAGCCGCGCTGTTCCGCGACGCCTGCGGCCTGGGTGCCGACCGCATAGTCGGACTCGAAAATGGCGTGGCGCTCGACTATTTCGATCCGGCGGCGGATTTTCCTGCGGTCGATCGGGAGGCGGGGCCGCTGCTCGTCTTCACCGGGCAGATGGATTATCGCCCCAATGTCGAGGCGGTGGAGAGTTTTGCGCGCCAGAGCCTGCCCGCGATCCGTACCGTCCATCCCGATGCCCGCTTCGCCATTGTGGGACGCAATCCGGCCAAGGCGGTGGAGGCGCTGGCGCAACTCCCCGGCGTGATCGTGACCGGCGGCGTACCCGATGTGCGTGGCTGGCTGGCGGCGGCCGATGTCGTGGTCGCGCCGCTGCGCATCGCGCGTGGCATCCAGAACAAGGTGCTGGAGGCGATGGCGATGGCGCGGCCGGTCGTCGCTTCGCCGCAGGCCGCCGAAGGCATCGATGCCAGCGACGAGTTCCATTTTCTGGTCGCCGCCAGTCCCGCCGAGGAAGCGGCGAAGATCGTCGCGCTGCTGGCCGATCCGGCCCGCGCGCAGCGGCTGGGCCTCGCCGCGCGGGCGCGGACGCAAGAACGCTATCGCTGGTCCACGACATTGGCGGCGCTGCCCGATCTGCTACTTCGCGCGCCCGCTAAAGGCGCGTGCGCGGCGTGAACGAACGGGCGATCCCCATGGACCGGATGCCGCTGAGCGACCTGACCGGCTGGCGCGGTCATCTGATCGCGCTGGGCGTGGTCGCTTTTGCGATTCTCGCGCTGTTCTTTGCCGACGTCCGCAGCATGGTGTCGATCTGGTGGAACGCCTCCACCTTCGGCCATTGCCTGTTCATTCCCTTCCTCATCGCCTGGCTGGTGCAGCAGCGCCTGGCCGGATTGCGGCAACTGGAGCCCGTCGCCTGGGCGCCGGGGCTTGTCTGGCTGGGCGCGGGTGCATTGGCCTGGTTGCTGGGCGCGGCGGCGGGCGTGGCGATGGTGCGGCATGGCGCGCTGATTATGATGTTGCAGGGCGCGACCATCGCGCTGCTCGGCCCGGCGGTGGCGCGCGCGCTGCTCTTCCCGCTCTTCTACGCCTTCTTCATGGTGCCCTTCGGCGAGGAGATCGTGCCGCCGCTGCAACTGGTGACGGCGCGCCTCGCCATGCTGTTGCTCGACCTGTCGGGCGTGCCGGCGCATATGGAGGGGATATTCATCACCACGCCGACCGGCTATTTCGAAGTGGCGGAGGCCTGTTCGGGCGCGAAATTCCTGATCGCCATGACCGCCTATGGCGTATTGGTCTGCAATGTCTGTTTCAAGAGCTGGTCGCGTCGCGCGGTGTTTCTCGCCGGCGCGCTCAGCCTGTCGGTGCTGGCCAATGGCGTGCGCGCTTTCGCCACCATCCTGGTCGCGCATCTTACGACCGTCGATGCCGCGGTGGGTTTCGACCATGTCGTTTATGGCTGGGTCTTCTTTGCGATCGTGATGACGATCGTCATGGCGGCGGCGTGGCCCTTTTTCGATCGCAAGCCTGGCGATCCCTGGTTCGATCCGCGCACGTTGCAAGGCGCAGTGCGCAGGCCGTCGCGTACAGGTGCAATCGCCGGCGGCGCGCTGACGATGATCGTGGCGGCGCCGCTCTGGCTTGCCGCCACTGCCGCCACCGCCGATCCGCTGCCGCCGGTGCTGACCCTGCCCGTGGTGCCGGGGTGGAGCCGGACCGACATCCACCAGGCCTATCCGTGGAAGCCACGGTTCGACGGCGCGGATCATTTCGTCATTGGGCGCTACAGCAACGGGCGGGGACAAGTCGTCGACCTCGCCATCGCCGCCTATGCGCGGCAGGATGAGGGCCGCGAACTGGTGGGCTTCGGCCAGGGGGCGGCCGATCCGGACAGCGAATGGGTCTGGTCGTCGCCGGCCCGCGCACCTGCTTATGGCCGGGGCGAACAGATTACCGCGCCCGGCCCGGTGGTGCGGCATGTCGTGAGCGTCTATCGGATAGGCGACGGCGCCCTGTCCGGCAGCAGGCCCGCGGTCAAGCTGGCGACGATGAAGGCCCGGTTGCTCGGGCAGGACCAGCGCGCCGTCGCCATCCTGGTGTCGGCGGAAGAGGCCGAAGGGCGTTCGTCCGATGCGGCCATCGCGGCTTTCCTTTCCAATCTTGGCGATGTGCAGCTTTTGGCTGACCACAGCGTCGGCATCCGCTAGGGAAGTTCGCATGTGCGGCATAGCGGGTATCTTCCATCTCGAAACGGCCAAGCCCGTGGACCCGGCACGGGTACGCGCGATGCTGGACGTCATGCCGCATCGCGGGCCGGATGGCAGCGGGATCTGGACCGCGCCGGGCGTGGGCCTGGGCCATCTGCGCCTGTCGATCATCGACCTGGAGGCTGGTGCGCAGCCGATGCTGACCGAGGACGAAAGCCTGACGGTCGTCTTCAACGGCGAAATCTATAATTTCGCCGAGGTGCGCGCCGAACTGGAGGCGAAGGGCCATGTCTTTCGCACCCATAGCGACACCGAAGTCATCCTGCACGGCTATCGCCAATGGGGCGAGGAGTGCGTGCAGCGCTTCAACGGCATGTTCGCCTTCGCTTTGTTCGACGCGCGGGCGCAGGCATTGTGGCTGGTGCGCGACCGGCTGGGCGTCAAGCCGCTCCATTATGCACTGCTGTCCGATGGCAGCCTGATCTTCGGGTCGGAATTGAAGAGCCTGCTGGCGCACCCGCTGCTGCGCCGCGCGCCGGACCTGTCGGCGGTCGAGGATTATATGGCCTATGGCTATGTCCCCGACGATGCCTGCCTGGTGGCGGGCGTGCGCAAGCTGGGCGCGGGGGAGACTTTGCGGCTGGTGCGCGGACGACCCCTGCCGCAGCCGCAACGCTATTGGGACGTCAGTTTCGCCGAGCGGAGCAAGGCGTCGCCGCAAGCGCTGGAGGAAGAACTGGTCGCGCTGATGCGGCAGGCGGTGCGATCGCGCATGGTCGCCGACGTGCCGTTGGGTGCGTTCCTGTCGGGCGGTGTCGACAGCAGCAGCGTGGTCGCGCTGATGGCCGAAGCGTCGAGCCAGGCGGTCAAGACCTGCACCATCGGCTTCGACGTCGCGGCGTTGGACGAGACTGCCTATGCCGATCGCATCGCCCGCCGCTTCGCCACCGATCATCGCAGCCGGATCGTGTCGCCCGACGATTATGGGTTGATCGACCGGCTGGCCTTTCATTTCGACGAGCCTTTCGCCGATGCGTCCGCCCTGCCGACCTTCCGCGTGTGCGAACTGGCGCGCGAGCAGGTGACGGTGGCACTGTCGGGCGACGGCGCGGACGAGGCCTTTGCGGGCTATCGCCGCCATCGCTTTCAGATGCAGGGCGAGCGGTTTCGGTCGCTGATCCCCGCGTCCGTGCGCCAGCCTTTTTTCGGGACGCTGGGCAAATATTATCCCAAGGCAGACTGGGCGCCGCGCGCGCTGCGGGCCAAATCGACGTTCCTCGAACTGGCCGGGGAGGGTGGGGAAGCCTATGCCGCGTCGGTCGGGGTGACGCCCCATGGCTTGCGCCAGCGATTGTTTAGCCAAGAGATGAGGGGCCGCCTGGGCGCCTATCGCGCCGAGGATCGTTACATCAAGGCGATGGCGGAGGCGCCCGCGCGCGATGCGCTGGACCGGGCGCAATATGCCGATATCCGCATATGGTTGCCGGGCGATATCCTGACCAAGACCGACCGGATGAGCATGGCCGTCAGCCTGGAGGCCCGCGAGCCGCTACTGGACCATCGGCTGGTCGAATTCGCCGCGCGCCTGCCAGTGGGGCAGCGCATCCGCGGTAATAGCGGCAAATATATCATGAAGAAGGCGATGGAGCCGTTCCTGCCGCAGGACATTCTCTATCGCCAGAAAATGGGATTCGTCACGCCGATCAGCGCTTGGTTCCGGGGCGCTTTGGCGGGCGAAGCGACCGCGATCGCAGGCGGATCGGCGCTGGCGCGGACCGACTGGTTCGACACGAAGATGCTGGCGAAGGTCGCGGCCGACCATCGATCGGGCGTGTCGGATCATGGGCGCCTGTTGTGGCAGTTGCTGATGCTGGACAAGGCGCTGACGCGGTTGTTTGGGGCCTAGGGACGTACAGCCGTTCGTTTCGCGCATGTGGAGAAACGCGGACACGGCGCTACCCGCTTATCGCCTGTGCTCGGAGCGAACGGGTGCGAAGACACAACCCCTTGCAACCCGCGCGCGCGGGTGCCAACGGGACGCATGGCGATAATCAGGGCGCACCAGTGACAGTCTCCAAGGAAATCGTGCGGCTGCGGCTCTATGCGCTGTGCCTTGCGGGCGACATGGCAGGGCTGTTCTGCGCCTTTCTCGCCGCCAACTGGTTCGTGCTGGGCGCCCTGTGGGGGGAGCCGGGCAAGCCGCACGGCCTCGTGATGTTTGCCATGGTCGCGCCGCTCTATGCGCTGCTGGCGGTGCAGGGTGGCGCCTATGGCATCAATACGCTGGAGCGGGTGCGGCGTGGCATCGTGCGGGCGCTGTGGGCGCTGGTGCAGGCGGCGCTGCTGATGCTGCTGATCGTCTATCTGGGCAAGATCGCCGAGCAATTGTCGCGTCTGACCTTCATTACCGGCCTGGGATTGAGCGCGGTGGCGGTGGCGTTGGTGCGTGTCGCGGTCGCGCGGCTGGCGGTCGCCTTGCTGGGCGATGTGCCGCATCTGACCGCTGTCATCCTGGACGGCGTATCGATCACGGTCGGCCCGCATATGGACGTCATCGATGCCGATGCGGCGAACCTTCATCCCGAACGGCATGACGCCGACATGGCGGCACGGCTCGCCGCCGTGGTCGGCATGGCGGAGCGGGTGATCGTCGCCTGCCCGCTCGATCGCATGGCTGACTGGTCGGCGGCGCTCAAGTCGCTGTCGGCGCGGGGCGAGATCGTCGTGCCGGAACTGCTGCGTTTCGCCCCGGCGCGGATCGATGAATTTGACGGCCAGCCCACGATCATCGTGGCGGGCGGTCCACTGCACTTCCGCGATCGACTGATCAAGCGGCTGTTCGACCTGATCGTCGCCAGCGTGGCGACAGTCCTGCTCTCGCCGATTCTGATCGGCGCGGCCATCGCGGTACGGCTGACCAGCCCCGGCCCGGCGCTGTTCCGCCAGCCGCGGATCGGCAAGGACGCCCGGCCCTTCGCCATCTATAAATTCCGGTCGATGCGCAGCGAGGCGAGCGACCATAAGGCCGCGACGCTGACCCGGCGCGACGACGACCGGGTGACAAAGGTCGGGGCGTTTCTGCGCAAGACCAGCATCGATGAATTGCCGCAATTGTTCAACGTGTTGAAGGGCGACATGAGCATCGTCGGCCCGCGTCCCCACGCCGCCGCCGCCAAGGCGGGAGACAGCCTCTATTGGGAGGTCGATGCCCGCTATTGGGAACGGCATTGCATCAAGCCGGGCATGACCGGCCTGGCGCAGGTGCGCGGCCATCGCGGCTCCACCGATCATCATCAGGATCTGATCGATCGGCTTCAGTCGGATCTGGAATATGTCAGCGACTGGTCGGTGTGGCGTGACCTGCGGATCATTTTTGCGACGCTGGGCGTGCTGGTCCATCACAAGGCCTATTGAGCGATGGCGACCAACCTTATTCTTGGCGTTGTTCTGCTGCTTTGTCTGGCTGCGGTGGCATGGCCGTTTTTATTCTATCCCTTGATCCTGCGCGCTTTGCCGACCGTGGCGGAAGCGCCGGTCGAGGGGCCGAAACCCAGCGCGTCCCTGCTGTTCTGCGCCTATAATGAAGCGGCGGCGATGCCGGAGAAGCTGGCTAATCTGGCGATGCTGAGAGCGCGGCATCCGGAGCTGGCGATACTGGCGTTCGACGATGGATCCTCGGACGGCACCGGCGATCTGATCGCCGCACAAGATGATATGGTGACGCTGGTGCGTGGGCCGGGGCGTAGCGGTAAAGCGTATGGGATGAAGCAACTGGCCGCCCGCGCGCGCGGTGATGTGCTGATATTTACCGACGCCAACGTCCTGCTGGACGCCGACGCGATCGACAATCTGCTCGCCCGCTATGCAGACCCGCAGGTCGGTGGCGTGCTGGGCTCGCTCCACTATATCGGCGCGGAGGATAGCGCGACCGCCTCGGTCGGGTCGCTCTACTGGCGGATCGAGGAAAAGTTGAAGGACGAGGAGTCGCGCACCGGCAATGTGCTGGGCGCGGACGGATCGATCTTTTCGATCCGGCGCAGCCTGTATCCCGATTTCCCCGATAGCGTGCTGGACGATCTGACCGTGTCGATGGCGGTCGTGTTCGCGGGCAAGCGTTTGGTGAAGGCCAAGGATGTGATTGCGCGCGAACGGCTGGTGACGGCGCGCAAGGACGAATATCGGCGCAAGGTACGGATCGCCGCGCGGGCCTGGCACACGCACGCCCATTTGCGCCCGCAATTGCGGCGGATGGCGGCGGTCGATCGCTTCAAATATGCGTCGCGCAAGATCGTCCGCTGGTTTGGCGGACTGTTTATTCTGGTCGGCGCGATCGCGGCGGGCGCGCTTGCGATGCGGGTATCGCCAGCGCTTTATCTGGCGGGCGCGCTGGGCGTAGCATTGGTCCTTTGGATCGGCGTGCGGGCGAAGAGCGGTCCCTTCGCCGCGCTGGTCGATGTTATGATCGCCTATGCCGCGACCTTGCAGGGCGTCGCCAAGGCGATGACGGGGCGTACCGTCACCGTCTGGAACCCTGCCCAGTCTCGCTAAATCGGCCGCGTCGAACTACTGCCCCTTCACATAGACGCGCTTGCCGCCGATCCAGGTTTCCAGCACCTGGGTCTCGCGGATGTCGGCCGGACGCGCCGTCGAGATATCGCGATCGATCAGCAGGAAATCGGCGCGCTGGCCCGGAACGAGGCTGCCGAATTTCTTGTCGGCGAAACCGGCATAGGCGGCCTGGCGCGTGAAACCGTCCAGCGCGGCGTCGAAGCCGACCCGCTGTTCGGGCATCCAGCCACCGGCCGGTTCGCCCTTGCCGTCCTCGCGGCTCATGGCCACGGCGATGCCGGCAAAGGGATTGGGGCTTTCCACCGGCACGTCGGAACCGAAGGCGAGGGGCACCTTGTTGTCCAGCATCGCTTTCCACGCATAGGCGCCATTCAGCCGGGCTTCGCCCAGTCGGGCCGTCGCCATGCGCCAGTCCGACGCTTCATGGACCGGCTGCATCGATGCAATTGCGCCCAGCGGCCCGAAGCGCGGCAGGTCGCTGGGCGTGACGATCTGCGCATGTTCGATCCGCCAGCGGCGGTCGCCCTTATAGGTGTCGTTCAGTTCCTCGATCGCGTTCAGCAATTCATGATTGGCCGCATCGCCGATGGCGTGGACGACGACCTGGAAATTGTCCATCGCCGCGCGGCTCATGAAATTGCGCAACTGCGTGTCTGGGATCATCGGCAAACCGCGCTGGCCCGGCGCATCGGCATAATCGGCGCGCAGCCAGGCGCCGCGCGACCCCAAGGCGCCGTCGAGCAGCAACTTCACGCCGCCCATGCGCAGATGATCGTCATAGAGCCAGGGCGTCGGTTCCGGCCCGGCGATCAGTACCATATTGTCGATGCCATAGGCATAGGACATGATCCGCACCCGCAGCGCGCCGCGATCGGCCGAGCGGCGGAACGCTTGCCAATCCTCTATGCTGGTGCCCATGTCGGCAATGCCGGTGATGCCAAACGCCAGCAGCGCGCGCTGCGCCTTTTCCAGCGCGATGTCGCGGTCCTTGGGCGCGGGCGGCGGTGTTACCTTCTGGATCAGGTCCATCGCCTTGTCGACGAAGACGCCGGAAGGCTTGCCGCCGGCCATTTCGATCCGCCCGCCCATCGGCGCCTTGGTCGCGGGGGTGATGCCCGCCGCGCGAATCGCCGCGCTGTTGGCCCAGCCGGCATGGCCGTCGATCCGCTCCAGCCACACCGGAATGTCGCCGACCGCCGCGTCCAGTTCTGCGGCGGTGGGGAAGCGCCCCAGACCCCATTGTTCCTGATTCCAGCCGGTGCCGATGATCCACTTGCGCCCGGCATTGGCCTGCGCATAGGCGCGAATCTTGGCCTGCGCCTCCGCCAGCGATCGCGTTTCCGACAGGTCGAGCGTGATCAGCGACAGGCCATAGCCCATCACATGCCCATGCGCGTCGATCAGGCCGGGGATCAGCGTCTTGCCGCCCGCATCCAGCTTGAACGCCAGCCCTTTGGGCGGTTCAGGCCAGGGTTGCCCCTTTTTCGGCTTTTTGGGCCGCTCATATTTGGGTTCCTGATAACGACCCGGCAGCAGCTTTTCGACCTTGCCATCGTCATCGATCATCAGCGCGGCGAACCGGACGACCTTGCCATTGGGATCGATGGCGATGCCGTTGACATTGTCGATGACGCCCGCGGCGAGGGCGGGGAGGCTGGTGGACAGTGCCAGTGCTGCGACCATCAGGCAGCGTGCGCCCGCGAAGGCGGAAGTCCCCTTGAAATGGTGGGACTCGGTTCCCGTCTTCGCGGGAACATGGATGGGGTGGGGGCGATCGGTCATGCGCGGGTGATCCGGCGCACCAGCGCGCTGGTGTCCTGACGGTTGCCGCCCATAGCCTGCACGTCGGCGTAGAATTGATCGACCATCGCCGTCACCGGCAAAGTCGCGCCATTGGCCCGCGCTTCCTCCAGCGCCAGCCCCAGATCCTTGCGCATCCAGTCCACCGCGAAGCCGAAGTCGAAACTGTCCTGCGCCATTGTCTTCCATCGATTGTCCATCTGCCAGCTTTGCGCCGCGCCGCCCGAAATCGCCTCGAATACCGCGTCCAGGTCGAGTTCGGCCGCCTGAGCGAAGCGCAGTGCTTCCGACAGGCCTTGCAGCACGCCGCCGATGCAGATCTGGTTCACCATCTTGGTGGTCTGGCCCGCACCGGCGCCGCCAACATGGACGATCCGCGCAGCATAGGCCTGCATTACCAGCTTGGCCGCCGCCACCGCCGGTTCGCTGCCGCCGCACATGATCGACAGCCGCCCGTTTTCCGCGCCCGCCTGACCGCCCGATACCGGCGCGTCGACGCTATGGATGCCGCGGCTTTCGCCTTCCACGAACAATTGCCGCGCGATCCGCGCCGACACGGTCGTGTGGTCGATGAACAGGCTGCCTTCCTTCATCGTGCGGAATGCGCCCTCGCGGCCCAGCGTAATCTGCGACAGGTCATCGTCATTGCCGACGCAACTGATGACGATGTCCGCCTCTTCCGCGGCCTTGGCCGGGCTGATGGCGACGGCGCCGCCATAGGCTTCCGCCCATGTCTTCGCCTTGCCGATGGAGCGATTGTAGACGGTGAGGCTGTGCCCCGCCTTGGCCAGGTGCCCTGCAACAGGGCCGCCCATGACGCCCAGGCCGATAAACGCGATATTAGCCATATGCCTCGTACATCTGGAGCGATTTCAAGTCGGATGCACATCCGACGATTCAGAAATCGCGGAAAACAAAAGACAATGAAACATGATTCCCGGTCGTTCGATGCATCATGCTCTAGCGTGCATCCCCGCCATAGGGCCAGTTTTCCGACAGTGCCAGTTTCTTCGCCCGCAATTTTCGTTTAGGTGCCCGCTCATGAACACGCTCGCCAAGATCGAAAGCGCCCTGCCGCTGCCCGTCACCGTCGATGACATCCTTGCCGCTCGCACCCGGATTGCCGGTTCGATCGTCAAGACCCCGACTTTGATCAGCCAGACGCTGTCGAACATGCTGGGCTGCAACGTCTATTTGAAGTTCGAAAATCTTCAGTTCACCGCCGCCTATAAGGAACGCGGCGCGCTCAATCGCCTGCTTCAGCTGGACGACGCGGCGAAGGCCAAGGGCGTAATTGCAGCGTCCGCGGGCAACCATGCCCAGGGGCTGGCCTATCATGGCAGGCGGCTGGGCGTGCCCGTCACCATCGTCATGCCCACCACCACGCCTACGGTGAAGATCACGCAGACGCAGGGCCATGGCGCGACCGTGGTGCAATATGGCGAGAAATTCGATGACGCCTATGCCCATGCGCGGTTGCTGGAGGTGGAGCAGGGCCTGACCTTCGTTCATCCGTTCGACGAACCCGACATCATGGCCGGGCAGGGCACGGTCGCGCTGGAAATGCTGGAGGACGCGCCGGAAATCGACACGCTCATCATCCCGATCGGCGGCGGCGGCCTTTTTTCGGGCATGGGGACCGCGGCGCGGGCGATGAAGCCGGACATCCAGCTTTTCGGCGTGCAGGCGGAACTGTATCCGTCGATGTACGACTTTATCAAGGGCGCGGACCTGGCCTGCGACGGCGATACCCTGGCGGAGGGCATCGCCGTCAAGCAACCCGGCGAACTGACCCGCCGCTTCGTCGAGCGGCTGGCCGACGATGTGCTGCTGGTGACCGAGCGGCGGCTGGAAGAGGCGCTTAGCCTGTTGTTGCAGATCGAAAAGACCGTTGTGGAGGGCGCGGGCGCCGCGGGCCTCGCTGCGCTGCTGACCTATCGGGAGAAATTCGCCGGGCGCAATGTCGGGCTGGTGCTGACCGGCGGCAATATCGACACCCGCCTGCTCGCCAATGTGCTGCTGCGCGACCTGGCCCGGTCGGGCCGTCTGGCGCGGCTGCGGATCATCCTGCAGGATCGGCCCGGCGCGCTGTTCCATGTCGCCCGCATCTTCGATCAGGAAGCGGTCAACATCCTCGAACTGGCGCATCAGCGTATCTTCACCAACCTGCCGGCCAAGGGGCTGAGCCTGGATGTCGAGTGCGAGACGCGCGATCGCGCGCATCTTCAGCGGTTGATCGCGGCGCTGGGCGAGGCCGGTTATGAGGTCGCGCCGATCGAGGTTGCGTGACCGCGGGAAGCGGGCGCGATTTTTCGTGGTAAACGCCCTTTTCAGAGGGGCATCGTGGCGGCATAGTCAATGTTATGACTGACGTCCGCCGCCATGAAAGGAAGCCTGGAGCGTGACTGCCGCCTTCCGCTTTCCCCGTTTCTTCGTCACCAACCCCAGCCCTTGCCCCTATCTGCCGGGCAAGAGCGAGCGGAAGGTGTTTACCGAGCTGAACGGGGACAATGCGGCGGAACTGAACGACGCGCTGGGCCGCATCGGCTTTCGTCGCAGCCAGAATGTCGCCTATCGGCCAAGCTGTGCGGACTGTTCAGCCTGTGTGTCGGTGCGGGTCGTCGCCCATGAATTCCAGCCCAATGCGACGCAACGCAAGCTGATCCGTCGCAACAGCGACCTGGTCGTCACGGCCTGCAAGCCCTGGTCCACCGAGGAGCAGTTCGCGCTGCTCCAGCGCTATCTGGTCGATCGTCATCCCGGCGGCGGCATGACCGAGATGGACGAGATGGACTTCTCCGACATGGTCGAGCAGACGCCGGTCGACAGCTATATCATCGAATATCGCGAACCGGGCGTCGATGGCCGCCCCGGCAAGCTGATCGGCGCCTGCCTGACCGACCGTCAGGGCGACGGCCTGTCGATGATCTACAGCTTCTTCGATACGCAGCTTGAGCATCGGCCGGGCCTGGGTAATTACATCATCCTGGATCATATCACCCGGGCGTCCGGTGCCGCCCTGCCCTATGTCTATCTGGGCTATTGGGTCGATGGATCGCAGCGAATGCAATATAAGATCCGCTATCGTCCGCTGGAAAAGCTGAGCCGCAGCGGCTGGGTGCGTTTCGATCCGCACGAGCAGGCGCAGGCCATTCGCGGCGTCCAGCAGCGCGACGAACCGCCGCTGCCGGTCGAACTGGTGGGCATGTTCCGTAAATAGACAGCCAGATCGGCGAAGGTCGATCGTTCAATGATTGTTGCGCCATCCGTTTCGGTTGCTGCAACCTGATGCGCTTTTGTCTTGTCGGTCTTCGAACCGATTTGCCGCCATTGCCGCGCTAGGTAAAACAGAACGGTGCCGCGCCAAAAGCCAACGCGCGGGCTGGTCGAGGTCTACATTCTGATGACATGCATCGGCCCCTGGCGTGTCTGGCGCGATGCGTCGGGCAGGACTTCCATCTGGGCCGACCACTACCGGGCGACACCTTCAGTTCTCCGGAATTCGATCGGCAAAAAAAGGGGTCGGGCCTGTGCGGCCCGACCCCGATCCAGCGCTGGTCCGGCGTCGTGACTCGCCGGACAGGCGCTTATTTGCAGCGGCAGCTTCGAACGGCCCTGCGGTGTACCGGATGGCGAACCGTTTCGGTGACGTATGTGGTCGTCGTAGTCGTTGTCGTCTGGGCGGGCTGTATCGTGACGGTCGTCACCACCGGTGCGGGATAATAATAGCCACCCGCGATATAGCCGCCGCCCTGCTGCACCACCGGGCCCGGACCTGCCGACCAATGCGACGCCCCGGCATAAGGCGGCGCGTCATAGTCGACGCCAGCGCCGCGCACTTCGCCCTCGAACCGGCCGTCATAAGTGCCGCTCACCTGCCGCCCGTCATCCGTGGTCCACGTGCCGGTCCAGCGGCCTTCATAATCGTTCTGGGTGGTGACGCTGTCGTCGGCATAGCCATAGCCATCGTCATAGCCCACGCCCGGACGGCGCGACGGGGGTGGCGCATGACGGCCGGGGCCGTCCTCGGCCTTGTCGATCGCCATGCCCGCCACGGCGCCGACGCCGGCGCCGATCAGCGTGCCCGCGGTGCGATTGCCGCGCCCGGCGATGCGGTTGCCCGCCACGGCGCCGACCACCGCGCCAATGGCGGCGCCACCAACGCCATTATCGCGGCGCGGCTCGTCATAATAGCCGTCATCGCCATCGGGACCATAGCCGCCTTCGTAGCGGTTCCAGTCGATGTCGCTGCGCGAGTCGTAGACCCGGCCATAACGGTCGGTCATCACCGCATCGTCATAATAGCGCGACCAGCCATAGCCGTATGCAGGCGCAGGCAGGCCATAGGCGCCATAGTTGGCGATATAATAATTGGGGCTGGTCCAATATTGCGGCAGGACATAGCCATAGATCGGACGCTGATAGCCGCCCCAGCCGCCCGGCGCGCGCCAGCCGGCGAACCAGCGGCCGTTCTGGCGCGGTCCCCAGCGATGCCCACCATTATTCCAGTGTCCGTTCCAGCCGCCACCGGGGCGTGGCATATGCGTGCCGAGACGGGGGCCGGGGTGCGGCATCGAACCGCCGGGGCGTGGCCCATTCGCGCCGCCGGCGATAGCCGGCGCGGCGACGCCTGCCAGTGCAACGCTCGCCCCCAAAAGAAGTAAGGTTGGAGTCCGCATGGTTAACACTCCCTGTTTTTACGGCGCGCCAACCGGATGCGCAGCCTAAAATGCTAACGCTTCGTTTAGCATGGCGATCCTTGGCTATCCATGATCCAGGGCTTGAAATCCTGTCCCGAAACGGGGCGGAAAGCGCGGCACTGCGGAGGTGCCGTGAAGAAACAGGGTTAATGGATCAGCAAATGCGGGCTGAGATCCGCGCCGCCAGCGCCTCAAGCCCGGTGGCATCGTCCGAGTCGAAGCGGGCGGGAAGCGGGCTGTCGAGATCGATCACGCCGATGAGCTTGCCGTCGTGCAGCACCGGGACAACGATCTCGGACGCGCTGGCCGCATCGCAGGCGATATGGCCGGGGAAGGCATGGACATCCTCCACCAATTGGGTTTCGCGGGTTGCTGCGGCCGCACCGCATACGCCGCGACCGACCGGAATGCGGATGCAGGCGGGCTTGCCCTGGAACGGGCCAAGGACGAGTTCATCCTCCACAATGCGATAGAAGCCGGCCCAGTTGAGATCGGGCAGGAACTGCCAGAGCAGGGCGGACAGGTTCGCCATGTTGGCGATCGGGTCCGGCTCCGATGCGGTCAGCGCATCGGCGGCCGAGAGCAAATCGGCATAGAGGGTGGGCTTGTCGGCGGTGGTGGGGGCGAAATCGTACATGGCGCCCATATAGGCGCGACCTTCGATCGCGACCAGAGCGCGACAAGAATGCATTAACCAAAAGCCGCTATCGCCATCCAAAGGCCTGAAATCCCGAGGGTGACGATGTTCGTAGACGCCACGCATAGTCTGTCCCACCTGCGCGGGGATGTTCGCGCGATCGACGTGTCGATCGTCATGCCCTGCCTGGACGAGGCGATCAGCCTGCCGCATTGCATCGCCAACGCGCGTCGCGCGCTGGATTTGATCGAAGCGCGGCATGGGCTGTTCGGCGAGATCGTAATTGCCGACAATGGATCGACCGACGGCAGCCAACAGCTGGCGACGGGGCTCGGCGCGCGGATCGTGCCAGTGGAGCGGCGCGGCTATGGCGCGGCGTTGATAGGCGGCTGCGAGGGCGCCTATGGCCGCTACCTGCTGATGGGTGACGCTGACGGCAGCTATGACTTCACCGACGGCGTGGCGATGATCGGCGAATTGCTGGATGGGGCGGATTTGTGCATGGGTTCGCGCTTCAGGGGCGGGATTGCGCCCGGCGCCATGCCTTGGAAGAACCGCTATATCGGCAATCCGGTGCTGACCGGCATCCTCAATCTCTTCTTCCGGTCGGGCATCAGCGATGCCCATTGCGGTCTGCGGGCCATTACGCGGGACTGTTTCGCCTCGCTGGACCTGTCGGGGTCCGGCATGGAGTTCGCCAGCGAAATGGTGATCAAGGCCAGCCTGCGCCGCTTCCGTCTGGCCGAGGTGCCCGCGACCTTGTCTGTCGACCTGCGCGACCGGGCGCCCCATTTGCGGCCCTGGCGCGATGGTTGGCGGCATCTGCGCTACCTGATGATGCTGAGCCCGACCTGGGTGTTCGGCGTGCCAGGCGTGGTGGCGCTGGGCGTCGGTCTGGCGCTCTTCGCCATGGCGCTTACGCAGGCGCTGGCGCCGGGAAGCTTTCCCGCGGTCGGCAATTACTGGGTCGTGCTGGCGGCCGCTCTGGTGTCCGGCGGGCATTTATGCGGTATGCTGGCGTTCGCCGGCAAACTCTATGGTTTGCGCGCCGGCTATCGCGCTGCGCGACCATGGGAATTGCGGCTGGGCGAAAAATTGTCGCTGGAGGCGATGCTGCTATCTGGCCTTGCCATCAGCGGAACGGGCGTCGCGGTGCTGGCGGCGGTCTTCTGGAAATGGACGGCCCGCGATTTTGGCGCCACCTATAGCATCCTGCCGGCGGTGTTGGGCACGACGCTCGTTACCATGGGTATGCAGACTGTCATGGGTGGTTTCCTCATGGCGATATTGGGCGGCAATGAATCGCGCTTTTATCGCATGCAAGCGGTGCCGCCGCTGCCGTTGCGCTGATGCCGATACCGCGTCTTTCCATCATCATGCCCGTGCATGAGGGCGATGCCTATCTCGATGCCGCATTGGCGAGCCTGCCGGACGACGCCAACGGCCTGATCGAAGTGATCGCGCTCGATTCCAGTTCGACCATGCGCTGTCGCGACATCGCCGCGCGCCATGCCGGCCGACTGACTCTGCGGTACGAATATCGGCCTGACATTCTGTCCTGGACGGCCAAAACTAATCGGGCCGCGGCGATGGCGCGGGCGCCGCACGTCGCGATGTTGCACCAGGACGATCTTTGGCTTCCCGACCGGCTGACCGCTATTTTGGCTGCGCTGGATGCTGATCCTGATGCCGCTATGCTGCTGACGGCGGCGACCATCATCGACGAGGGTGGGCGGACATTGGGCCGCTGGCGTTGCCCGCTGGAAGGTCGGTCGAGTTGGGAGGGGCCGGCCGTCATGGAGCGGTTGCTGGTGCAGAATTTTGTGGCGCTGCCCTCTGTCGTCATGCGCCGGGACATCTGGAAGGACGCGGGCGGGCTTGACGAGAGCCTGTGGTACACCCCTGACTGGGACATATATATGAAGGCCGCGATGCGCGGACGCGTCAGCTACCTCGCCGAACCGACCGTCGCCTTTCGCATCCATGGCGGGTCGCAGACAATGCTGGGCAGTCGGACGCCGGCTGATTTCCTGAATCAGATGGAGATTGTCGTCGCTCGCTACGCGCCGGTCATCGCCGGGCCAAAGGCAAAGACGATCCGCCATATTGCCGCGGCATCGGCGCGCATAAACTGTCTGCTGGCCGAAGTGATGCATGGTCGCACAGCCGCGCTGGCGCAAATCATGGGCGAGTTGCTGAGGCTGGGACCGTGGGGTGTGTGGCGTTATATGAGCCATTCGCGCATTATCGATCGCGTATTGCCACGCATCCACGCACGGTTGCGAGGGGCGCTGTGATGCACGCAGGACTGTTGCGGTTGATGCGGTTCGGTATCGTTGGCGGCGGGGTGACCCTGATCGCTTATCTGCTGTTCCTGGGGGCGATAGCAGGCGGCCTGCACTATGTGGCTGCGAGCGTGTTGGCCTGGGCCGGGGGGCTGTGCGTCGGTTTTCTGGCGCATCGGCATGTCACCTTCGGCGACCGCGGCGGATGGCGCAGCCAGATCTGGCGCTATATCGGCGTGTATCTGCTCCAGCTTTTGTTCGGGACGGCGACGCTTGCCGCGCTGATCGATTTGGCGGGGCTGGCTCCGTGGCTGGCCTATCCGGTCAACATCATCTTCACGGCGACATTCAGCTATGTGCTGATGAGCCGCATGGTGTTCACGCCGGCGGGCGACGTGCAACGCGCCTGATGCTGGCGCAGAGCTTTTCCAGTCGCAGAAATCGATCGGTCGCTGTTTCCTTGGCGGGAATGGCGCGCTGGATTGGGGCAAGCTGCTTCTCGCCGACGAATGCGATGCTGTGCGTGCGGCAGAGCGCCGCCATTGCGCGATCATCCAGTTGGCTGGCCATCAATCGCACCGGCCTGTTGCCCAGATCGGGGCGATTGGATACCAGGTCGCCGCCAAAGGCCGTTGCAAGATCGTCGATCACCGCCAGGTCGCTGTCCGTTCGGTCGATAGTGCGGGACACGGTGGCATAAGGACGCACGATAGTCGCGGCGAGGGCGATGTGGACTGGCACGACGGCCACAAAATTCGCGATGTTCGCGGCCGTCCACAGCGCCGGCGTTCCGGTCCGTTTTCGAAGCGCCGACCAGCCATAGCCCCCCAGCAGGCAGGCATTGCCGATCACGCCGTGGAGATAGCGATAGCCCCATCCGTGTCCCTGATAGGCCAGCAGCAGCGTCGCGGCGGCAATCGGAAGGAGCAGTCCAGCGAGCAGTGAGAGAGCCAGCGGATCGCGCCAGGCGAAACGTATGCCGGCCACCGCCAGAGGGAGCAGCAGCAGATGCTGCCAGGCGACGAAGCGCAGCAGGTTGAGGCTCATCAGCCACAGGCTGATCCCGTCGAAGCCGGACAGGAGCATGGCGATCCGCGCGCTATAGCCCAGCTGCCCGCCCTGCGTGGCTGCTCCACCCGCCGCGCTCGCGGCAAAATGCGGCCAGGCAAGCCAGGCAAGGCCGATCGCGGCATAGGTCAGGCCATAGAGGCAAAAGAGTCGCCAGCGACGCTGCCAGGCGAGCATGACGATAAACGGGAGGACGAACAGCGGATGGAAAATCGGCTGATGCCAACCGGTGGCGATCAGGCCGATGCATAGCGCGCCACCATGACTCATTATGCCGCCGCGCAGGAAGAGCGCCAGCCAGATGAGATTGAGGGCCAGATAGCCGGGCATGGCATAGCTGCTCATTCCCATCACGACGATCTGGGACGACCCGACGTAGAGCAGGAGGGCGGCTATCTGCGCGCTGCCGTCCTGCGGCCAAAGGCGCCGGGCGATGCGCCAGAGGGCCGTGGCGCCAATGGCGGTGAGAAGCGGATTGGTGAGTGCAGGATCGGCGATCGTCCCCAGCAGGTTTCGGGTCAGTGCATGAACCGGCAGATAGTCCGAAATCCAGGCCCGATGCCCCGCAATCGGCAATATGAATTGCTGATTGAGGGCGAGGGCGTTGTGCTGCCAGAAGGCAGGTAACGGCCATCCGAGGCGGGCATGGCGATAGATGAATCCGTCGAACAGGCCCATCTGTTCGTCGCGGGTTAAATCATAGCCGTCAAAGGCCAGGCGATGGCCGGCCCAGCAGAGGAGGAGCAGAAGGACGGGAGCACTCCACCAGAACCGGCCCGCCTTTTCCGCCCATAGCGGCACGGCCGGCGCAGGCCAGAGGCCGAAGCGGAGCAGCAGGATCAGAAGCAGGAGGAAAAGCGCATCTTGCCGCACGAAAAGAAAGGCGGCGAACTGCCTCTTGTCCTGGGCGGGGTCGATCAGGATGCCGGCGAAGGCCAGGAGCATCAGAATGCCCAGGCCGTAAAAAACCGCCTTCCGATCCTGCGCCATTCCATCGTTCATGCCGTCGACGTCCCCCCTAAATTCTGTACTCAGTCCATCGGCACTCGTCCGCGGCCCTGCTTCACCGAACTGCGCGCCTTCTTGGCATCGACCCGCCGCGCCTTCGCGGCCTTGCCCGGTTTGGTGGCGATGCGCCGGGCGTCGCGAACATGGGCCTTGGCGATCATCTCGTTCAGGCGGTCGCGCGCGTCCTGCCGGTTCGCCTCCTGCGTGCGGAAGCGGGACGCCTGGATCACGATCTCGTTGCCGGCGGTCAGCCGCGATCCGGCCAGTTCCTTGAGCTTGCGATAGGCGTAAGGTGGCAGGGCCAGCCTGAACAGGTTCACGCGCAACTGGACGGTCGTCGCCACCTTGTTGACGTTCTGCCCGCCCGGCCCGCCGCCGGTGATGAAGCGCTCCTCCAGCGCATCATCGGGAATCTCAAAGCCCGGCATCGTCCAGCAAGTCCTGGCCAAAGCCCGCCGCAGCGAAGGTCGCAGGCAGGGGGGCGGTCGCCTCCGCCGCGGGCTTGTCGCCGCGCGGCATGCTCAGGAAACGGCTGTGCAGCAGCATCGCGCCCTCTCCGTCGCCATAGACCGGATCGCCGACGATGCCGAAGCCCAGGCCATGCAGCGCATGGACGCGGATCTGGTGGGTGCGCCCGGTCTGGGGGGAAAAGGCGATCAGCGAACGACCATCCTTTTCCGCCACCTTGCGCCAATGGGTGATGGCGTTCTTCCCTGCCTTGGCCGGGATCATGCGCCAGCCTTCCGCCGCGGTGCTGACCTTCTTGAGCGCCAGTTCGATCGTGCCTTCATCTTCTTCCGGCACGCCTTCGATCACCGCGACATAGCGTTTGACCACCGTGCCTGCCTCGAACGCGGCGGCGAAGCGCTTGTGCGCCTTGGGATTGCGGGCCAGCAGCAGGCAGCCGCTGGTGTCGCGATCCAGCCTGTGGACCGGCAGCGGCCAGCGCTGGAAACCGAAGGTCAGCGAGGCTAGGTGATTTTCAAGCGCCATGGAGCCGTCGCGCGGCGCATCGACCGGCAGGCCCGCAGGCTTGTCGAGGATGAGGGCTTCGCCATCGATGAACAGCACATGGTCGGTAAGCAGGGCCAAGGAAGAGTTTCCGATCGGGACAGAAGAAAATGGGAGGAGAATTGACGCACGCGGCGCTTCCTATAGGCGGTGGAGGCGATGGAATACAGGGGGCATGATCGGCGCCAGGCGCAATTTCGGCTTGATTGGGTCGATGTGGCGCGCGGGCTGGGCATATTGGCGGTGGTGATCGGCCATGTCTGGACCCGCGGGCCGCTCCGCGACGCCATGTACAGTTTCCATATGCCGCTCTTCTTCCTGCTGTCGGGGATGCTGTCGCGGCCGCATGATGTCGGCGCGTTCACACGGCGGCAACTGGTCAGCCAGATGCGGCCCTATGCCGCCTTCCTGCTGCTGCTGATCCTGATCGACCAGATCATCGAACCGCTGAAGGGCGGTCGGCCCATCTTCCACCAATGGCCGGAGGATATGGTCCCGATCCTCCTGGGCGGCTTCTGGTTGCGCGGCCCCTATACCATCTTCTGGTTCGTGCCTTGTCTGATGATGGCGCGCATCCTGTTCAATGTCGCGCTCGGCCGCTGGCCCGATGTGCTGGATTGGCGCTGGGCGCTGCTGCTGCTTCCGGCGCTGGTTCTGGCCTATGTCCTGGGCTGGTGGCTGAAAGCGTCACCGCTGGGGATGCTGAGCGTGCCGATGGCCTTCGTGCTGTTATGGGTAGGAGCGGCGTGGCCGCGAGTCCGCTGGCGGGGCTGGATGATCGCGCCGCTGGGAGCGATGGCTGCGATCGGGCTGGCAGGCGTGCTGCCCACGCTCAACATGAAGGTCGCAGATTATGGCTGGCCGTTGCTGTCTGTAGCCTCGGCCATTGCCACTTCTCTGCTGTTGTTCCGCCTGTCGGCCCTGGTCGCACCCCTTGCCGGGCCGGTTGCGGCGTTGGGGCGGGCGTCGCTGATCGTCATGTACTGCCATGTTGCCGTCATCCACTACCTCTCCCCTTATTTGGGCAAGCAGTGGTTGCTGCTGGCAGCGTTGACGATCCCGGTTGCGATCGACCGGCTGATCCGCCTGTCGCCGACGGCCAGCCGCTTCCTGCTTTAACCGTCCTGGATCAAGGACATGCGATTGTCGGTCCCGGCGCGGGCAACGATGGCATAGGCGGCCTGGGCGATGAGTTGTGCCTGGGTCAGTGATGCGCTGTCGGTCGCCGTCTGGGCGGTGGCGGCGGGATCGGCGACGGCCGAGGCTTCGGGGGAGGCGTAATAGCCTGCGTCGCTCAGTCGATCGCTCAGGCCGGCCGTGGGTGCGGGATCGGCTACGGCGGTCATTTGACGCGGGCCGGACGAAGGCGCGCTATAGGTTAGCGGCTCGGACGGGGCCGGGTTGGCGACGACTGTCGGCGGGGTAGGGGCTTCGGGTGATGTCGGCGCGTCCGGCGTGTTGGGGGACGGCGTAGGCGCAGGGGTGGCGCTCGGCGCAGGGGTGGCGCTCGGCGCAGGGGGCGTCGCCGCCTGGGCAACCGTGTCCAGCGACTTCTTGATCTGTCCCCATGCGTTGCCGATGCCTGTCGCGTTGATCGCGCTCACCATGTAAATATTCTCCCGTCCCCGCCGTTCTTATCGGTTATCGGCCCTGCCATGCCCTCTACGAACAGGGTGTGCACCCCGTTAAGCGTCAATGCAGGTGCCGCAGCTTGTCCGGGTTGCGCATGATGTAGATGGCGGTGACCCGACCGTCCTGGATGTCCAGTGCCGTGGTCTGCACCTCCCCATCGGCCTCCCGCGTGACGAAGCCGGGCAGGCCGTTGATGAGGCAGGTGCGCAGCAGGGTGGAGCCATGCTTGCGGAAGTTGACGGTCAGCGCCTTGTGCAACTGCATGACCTGACCGAAGCCGATCGCCGGGCGCACCGTCGCGGGCCGCTTGCCCCCCCCGTCGCTGTGCAGGCTGACATCCTGCGCCAGGAGCGCGCCGAGGCTGGTCATGTCGCCGCTGCGCGAGGCCGTGAAGAAGGCGCCGGCAATCTCCAGGCCGCGTTGCTTCTCGACCTGGAAGCGTGGCCGCGCGTCACGGACGTGGGTTCGTGCGCGCGCGGCGAGTTGTCGGCAGGCGGCGGCGTCGCGGTCGATGGTGCGGGCGACCTCCTCGAAGGCCAGGCCGAAGACGTCGTGCAGCAGGAAGGCGGCGCGCTCCAAGGGGGACAGCCGTTCCAGCGCCAGCATCAGCGTGAGGGTTACGTCCTCTTCCTCCTCGTCATCCCCGACCAACGGCTCGGGCAGCCAGGGGCCGACATAGGTTTCGCGGCGCACCCGCGCCGATTTCAACTGGTCGAGGCAAAGCCGCGTCACCGTGCGGCGGAGAAAGGCTTCGGGTTCGCGGATGTCCGCCCGATCGACGCCCATCCAGCGGATGAACGCTTCCTGCACCACATCCTCGGCGTCGGCGACCGATCCGAGCATCCGATAGGCGACGCGGATGAGGCGGGGACGCAGCGGGTCGAAGCGCGCCGCCGCGTCCTGTTGCGTCCCCCGCTCCATCAGGCCGCCGCCTTCATCGGCATATCGTACCAGAGGTCGAAGCCGACCGCGATGCGGTTCCAGCCATTGATGATGTTGATCATCAAGGTAAGCTTCACCTGCTCCTCCTCGGTAAATTCCCAGTTGAGCGCCTCGCGCGCGGCGCTATGGCTATGACCCTTGGCGATTTCGGTTAGAGCCTCGGTCCAGGCGAGAGCGGCGCGTTCCCGGTCGGTATAGCAGGGGGCTTCGCGCCAGGCGGAGAGGAGGTAGATGCGCTGCTCGGTTTCGCCCTTCGCGCGGGCTTCAAAGCTGTGCATGTTGATGCAGTTGGCGCAACCGTTGATCTGTGATGAACGAATCTTGACCAGCTCGATCAGGCTGGGTTCCAGGCTCTCTCCGATCGCGGTGGACAGGACGGTCCAGCTTTTCATCAGTTGCGGCGCGGCGGCATAGGGGTTGATCTTGTCGGTCATGATGCGGTCCTTTCGCTTGGGGATGCAGACATGACGAGAGGCGCGCGCGGAATGTGACATGGGGACGAATTTTTTCGTCGCGAAGCGCTGGACAGGGGCGGGGGCGACGGCTAGCGGGCGCCCCCTATGTCAGTCATTGCCACAATCATGAACACGGCCACGGGCCAGCCCATCCAGAAAATGAAGTTCGAACGGATGCCCAAGCCTTGGGTATCGCTGAACCTGGAAAATGGCGAATTGGTCACGGCCGACCGCGTCGTCGTCGGCAAACCCGCGCCGGGAAAGTTCATCATCCCCGTCGAGGTCTGGGTGACGCCCAAGACATTGGGATAGGCATGGCAGGAAAGGGCTGGCGCATAGTCCCGATGCGCCAGCCCCTACGGCGTGATTCAAGCCTTGATGCGACCCAAGGGCTCTCGCTGCGCCGCCTCATACAGACGGCGCGGCAGGCGATCAGCCGTGCAGCTTGATCGCGGTCTCCGCGATGCGGCGACCCTGGTAGCGGGCGCCGTCCAGTTCCTCTTCGCTGGGCTGGCGGCTGCCGTCGCTATCGGCCAGGGTGGTCGCGCCATAGGGCGATCCCCCGCGCACCTTGTCCACGCCCATCTGACCCGCAAAGCCATAGTCGAGGCCGACGATGGTCATGCCGAAATGCAGCAGGTTGGTGATGATCGAGAAGAGGGTGACTTCCTGTCCGCCATGTTGGCTGGCGGTCGAGGTGAAGGCGCCGCCGACCTTGCCGTTCAGCGCGCCGCGCGCCCACAGGCCGCCGGCCTGATCGAGGAAGGCCGCCATCTGGCTCGACATGCGGCCAAAGCGCGTGCCGGTGCCGACGATGATCGCGTCATAGTCCGCCAGTTCGGCGACGGTCGCGATGGGGGCGTCCTGGTCGAGCTTGAAATGCGCATTCTGCGCCACTTCGAGCGGGGCGGTTTCGGGCACGCGCTTGATATCGACCTGCGCGCCGGCGGCAATGGCGCCTTCGGCCATGGCCTTCGCCATCGTCTCGATATGACCGTAGGAAGAATAATAGAGAACCAGTACCTTAGCCATGAGGCATCTCCTTGAAAGGATGGGGAAAGGGTAGCCGCCCGCATAGGGGATACGGGCGGCCCGGCCCGTCCCGGGGGGAGGGGATTGGACGGGCCGATAGGGTCAGATGCTGTCCACCAGGACGATTTCGGCGTCCTCGATGGCCGTGATGGTGATCGGATCGCCGCCCAGGATCGCCGCGCCATCGCGGGCCTCGAACGGCTGGCCGTCAATCTCGATCCGGCCCGTCGCGGGAACCAGATAGAGGTGGCGGCCTTCCGCGCTGTCATAGGTCACGCTGTCGCCTGCCTTGACCGTGCCACCCAGCAGGCGGGCGTCGGCGCGGATGCGCAGCGCTTCCTTGTCATCGTCATAGCCGCTGGCGAGGACGACGAGCTTGCCGGAGCGATCGCCCTTGGGGAAAGGCTTGGCCCCCCAACTGGGCTGGCCGCCGCGGGCGCGGGGAATGACCCAGATCTGGAACAGGGTGGTGGTTTCATCCTCCAGATTATATTCGGCGTGGCGGATGCCGGTGCCCGCGGACATGACCTGCACGTCGCCGGCCTCGGTGCGGCCCTGATTGCCCAGGCTGTCCTTGTGCGTGATCGCGCCGGTGCGGACATAGGTGATGATTTCCATGTCGCTGTGCGGATGCGGCGGGAAGCCCGAGCGGGGGCCGATTTCGTCATCGTTCCACACCCGGATCGCCCCCCAGTGCATGCGCTCTTCGTCATGATAGTCGGCGAAGGAAAAATGGTGGCGCGCGTTCAGCCAGCCATGGTCGGCATGGCCGAGCGACGCGAACGGGCGGCGCTCGATGCGGCTCGTGGTGGTCGTGGTCATACAAGATGCCTTTCGTTGCGGAGGCGGATGCTTCCGCTTGCTTTCCGACAATCTAGCCATCAGGATCGTTTCTTAAACCGGCAGCTTTGAAACGGATTGTTTCCCGATGCGACTACCTGACTTCGAGGCCTGGGCCATGTTCGCCGCCGTGGTCGAGCATCGTAGCTTCACCGATGCGGCCAAGGCGCTGAGCGTGTCCAAGGCGACCGTGTCCAAGGCGGTGACGCGGCTGGAGGAGCATCTGGACACCAGCCTGTTCAACCGCACCAGCCGCCGTCTGGCGCTGACGGAAAGCGGGAAGCGGCTGGCCGACCATGCCCATCGCATCCTGGCGGAGGGGCAGGCGGCGGAGGAAGCGGCGCGTGACGAAACGGCGGAACTGTCGGGCGTGGTGCGGCTGGGCGCGCCGATGACCTTCGGCCTGCTGCGCGTCGCGCCGCTGGTTGCGCAATTCACCAAGGAGCATCCGTTGGTCGACGTCGACCTGCATTTGTCGGACGCGCAGATCGACATCGTAGAGATGGGGCTGGATGCGACCATCCGCATTGCCGACATGCCAGACAGCTCGCTGCGCGCGCGGCGGCTGGCGGATGTGACGATGCATGTGATCGCCTCGCCCGCCTATCTCGACGCGCGCGGGCGGCCGCAGCATCCCTCTGACCTCGGGAGTCACGATTGTCTCTGCTATTCCAACGTCGCGGCGCCCGACGTGTGGCGCTTTTCAGGTCCGGGGCAGCAGAATGTGGTGGTGCAGGTGCGCAGCCGCATCACGGTGAACAGCGGGGAAGCGATGCTGCCCGCGCTGCGCATCGGGGTGGGCATCGCCCGATTGCCCGACTTCATCATCGGCGATGCGCTGGCGAAGGGCGAGGTGGAGGAGATATTGATCGACTGGCGCCCCGCGCCGTTCGGCTTGCATCTGGTGACGCCGCCGTCGCGCCTGCGCCCCGCGCGGGTCGAAGCGCTGCTGGACTATCTGACGAAGCATCATGGCTGTTAACCCGCAGCATTAAAGTTAGCGAAAAATTTCCGTCCTCGGTTCAGGATGATGGGCGTTTGGACGCGTTTGAGCGTCGTTTCGCAGGTGAATCCATCTTGACTCCGGGTCAGCCGTTTCGGCTTCAACCCTTTGTAAACAGATTCGTTTTGGTGCGACTCGCGGATTTCTGCCGGTTAGCGAAAAATTAACCTTTGTCCTTCAGAAGTTTTTTGGTTAATGATTTGGAGCAGAAGCCGTTCTGGTGGGGTGAACGGGACTGCGACGCAAAGGGGCTTCACATGCGCGTGCTGCTGATTGAGGACGAACCGACCACCGCCAAGGCGATCGAGCTTATGCTCACGACCGAAGGCTTCAACGTCTATACGACCGATCTGGGCGAAGAAGGCCTCGATCTGGGCAAGCTCTATGATTACGACATCATCTGCCTGGACCTGAACCTGCCCGACATGCACGGCTATGACGTGCTGAAAAAGCTGCGGGCGGCCAAGGTGCAGACCCCGGTGCTGATCCTGTCGGGCATTTCGGAGATGGACAGCAAGGTCCGCTCCTTCGGTTTCGGCGCCGACGATTATGTGACCAAGCCCTTCCATCGCGAAGAGCTGATCGCCCGCATCCACGCCGTGGTGCGACGGTCCAAGGGCCATAGCCAGTCGGTCATCCGCACTGGCAAGCTGGCCGTCAACCTGGACGCCAAGACGGTGGAAGTGGACGGCAACCGCGTTCATTTGACCGGCAAGGAATATGCGATGCTGGAGCTGCTTTCGCTCCGCAAGGGCACGACGCTGACCAAGGAAATGTTCCTCAACCACCTTTATGGCGGGATGGACGAGCCGGAACTCAAGATCATCGACGTGTTCATCTGCAAGCTGCGCAAGAAGCTGGCGCTGGCCTGCGGTGGCGACAATTATATCGAGACGGTGTGGGGCCGTGGCTATGTGCTGCGCGACCCGGACGAGATTCTGGAGGAGCAGGCCAAGGTCGCCTGATCCCGGACTGGTTAATGGGGGGTGGAAAGGCCGGGGTCCGAAAGGACGCCGGCCTTTTCCGTTTTGGGTGTCGGCAAAAGATATGTTCTCTTTTTGATCGCATTTCATCGTTGGGGCGTGGATCATCCTTCCGCTTGCGGTTAAGGCAGGGGCATGGATGACCTGTTTGCCGATCGATCCTTAAGTGAACAGACGCTGGGCCGGGGCGACATCGCGCCGCTGGCGAAAAAGGGTTTGCCCCATCATTTGATCGATTGCGATCTGGACGAGGCGGATCTGTCTGGGCTGGACCTGTCGCGCTGGATATTCGAACGCTGCCAGGTCCGCCGCACCGACTTTACCGGGGCGAAGCTGGACGCGACGCGCTGGCAATCCTGCCGGGGCGGGTTCGTGCAATTGACGGGCGCGGACCTGCGCGAAGCGGAATTTCTCGCCTGCGATTTCAACAATGGCGTGCTGCGGCGCGCGAAGCTGTTCGGCGCGCAGTTCGAACGATGCAAGCTGACCGGCGCAGATCTGAGCGAGGCGAGCGCGCTGGACGTGCAATTTGCCGAAACGCTGCTCGTCAATGCGCGATTGCCGGGCTTTTCCTTTCGCAAGCTGGTTTTGAAGGCGATCGATTTCAGCCAGGCGGACCTCGCCAAATGCGATTTTCGCGGCACCTTGTTCGATGGATGCAGCCTGCGCGATGCGGCGCTGGACGGATGTCGGTTCGATGGTGCGGACTTGCGCGGGGCAGATATCGGCGGATTGCGGCTGATCAATGCCGGTCTGTTTCGCGGCGCAACGATATCGCGCGAGCAGGCGGGACAGTTGCTGGGCGAACTGGGCTTGAACGTCCGCTGATCGGCACAGTGGAACGGGCCGGCGGTCTCAAAGGCAGCCGGCCCGTTCGTCAGGCGGTGGGGCGTCGGGCGGCGGCGTGGAACTTGACCGCTACCCGCGTGCAGCCCCGTGCGGGGTCAATCGTCCGCCTGATTCGGTGTAGGGGTGCTGCTGCTTGCCGAACCCTGGCCGGTGGCTTCGCCCGAAAGCTGGCCGCTGGCATCGACCGATGCGGCATTGTCGAGCGCGCCTTGCGCTTGGCCCGCAGCACTGCCCGCTGCCGAACCAGCGCCATTGGCTACACCCGAAGCGCGATCGCGGGTGGCATTGACGGCATTGCCTGCCCGGTCGCGGGCATTGGCAGCCGTCGCGCTGGCGCGATCCCGCGCGGCGGTGGCGGTGTCAGTCGCCCGATCACGCGCAGTTCCCACCGTGTCACCGGCGCGGTCGCGCACCGTGCCAACGGCGTTGCGCGCGTCGCTGGTCCCCAATGTGTCGACCGCCAGGCCGCCGTTGGCCGATCCGCTGGCCGACCCCGAGGCGCTGCCGCTGCGGGTCTTGCCGTTGCGCGTCGCCGAACCGGTCGCCGAGCCATCGGCCCGACCGCGGCTTGATCCGCTCGCGCCGACCCGACCATTGTCGAGGTCGATGCTGCGATCCAGGCTGCCCGAACCGCCCAGCGTACCGCCGAGCGATCCGCCAAGGCCGCCCCCCAGGCCGCCCAGCGACCCACCCAGGCCGCCGCCACCGCCGCCGCCGCCCAGCAACTGCGCCGAGGCCGGCGCTGCGGTTAATGCAGCGAGGCAGGCGGTCGCGATCAGGAACTTGGCTTTCATCACTCGTCTCCTTCATAGGCGTATCAATGCGATGAAGGGAGAACGGGAGGGGCGGCCGCTTTAATCCCGGTCCGCCAAGAAAAATATCAAGCCTTTGAAAATCATTCGTTATTTCTGCAATCGGCGCAGATGATCGGCGTCTTTCCCTTGGTCGGCGGGGTGGCTTCGGCGCGCAGCGCAGCGATGCCGCCACGCATCAGCAGGCGGCCAGCGACCAGCGGCGCGGCGAAGCTGGTGCCGCGCACCGCGCCCTTGCCGCCACTTGTGGTTGCTGCCTGCATGTCTGCGCCGGGAGCGGCGAAATCGATATGCAGCGCGCGGCCCGCTTCGGGCAAGGGCCGGCCGCGTCCATCGATTCCCGTCACGGCGATGACGCCGGGATAGGAGGCGGGATAGGCCGGCGGGGCGGCGGGGCCGTCATTGCCGACCGCCGCGACCACGGTCACGCCCTTGTCCTGCGCCAGCCGGATCGCGCCGTCGAGCAGCGGATTGGCCGGGCCGACCAGACTGACCGTCACGACTCGCACGCCGCGCGCCGCCATCCATCCCAGCGCGCGGACGATCGCAAAGGCGCCGCCTCCCGCCGGATCGTCGCCATAGACGTCCGCGACCAGCAGCGACGCAGCGGGCGCTGCGCCCCGCACCGATCCGTCGCCGCTGATGAGCGAAGCGACGGCCGTGCCATGGGCGCTGGCGCGCGGCGCACCATGGGCGAAGCCGCGCTGTTCGATTGGCCCGGTGAGCGCCGGATGCCGCGCGACCCCGCCGTCGATCAGCCCCGCCAGACGACCGTCGACCCCGCCGCTGCCCGCCAGCGCAGCGGCGGCGAGGGGCAGGGACGCGCCGCTGGGGAAATAGAGATTGTCCGCGCTGGCCTGCGCACGCGGGGCGATCCGGCGCACCTCGCGCAGCGCCCTGGCCAGGCTGCGGCCCTTGGGCGGGGTGAGGTGGGCGACGCGCAGGTCGATGCCCTCAACCCTTTCGTCAGTCACGCCATAGCCCGTCGCGCGCAAGGCATCGAGCGTCGCGTCGTCCGCGCCGGTGAGGAGGATGACGCCGCGCCGCGCCGGTTCGCGCCGGTCATCCAGCTCGATGCGATCGCCGTGGCGGCGCAGTAAATCGGTGAGGCGCGTGGCGCGCGCCGCCGCCAGCCGGTCGGCCAGGCGCGCGGGCGACAGGCGGTCGAGATCGGCCGCATCGACCGCGCCGCCGACACGCTCCATAATGTCGGGCACCACCTGACCCACCGTGCCCAGCCCGCCGCCGCCGGGCAGCAACTGCGCCTGCGTCGCAGAGGGCGCGATCAGGATCATCCCCGCGATCAGCCAGGGGCGCGTCAGCTTCATGTCCGTCTCACCGATCCTCTCGCATGCAAAATCAACCATTGCGAAAAAATGTCCATCCGTCTTCTGTCTGCGGGATGAAACGGATGGGCTGGCGCGTTTCATCCCTCGAACAAGTGACGGAGTATCGATGTCGTTCGAAAGCGACCTGCTGGCGATCCTGCCCCGGCTGCGGCGTTTTGCCGCCAGCCTGTCGCGGGACCGCGCCGATGGCGATGATCTGTGCCAGGCGGCGCTGGAACGTGGCTTGAAGGCGCGCGATCAGTGGCAGCCCGGCACCCGTCTGGACAGTTGGATGTATCGGATCATGCGCAACCTGTGGATCGATGAGGCCCGCGCGCGCCAGCGCGCCGCCAAGACCTTCGCCCCCGAAGAGGCCGGTGCGCATGTCGGCCATGCCGGCGACCGCGATGTCGAGGCGCATATGATGCTGTCCGACGTCGATCGGGCGATGCAGGCATTGCCCGAAGAACAGCGCGAGGCGATCGCGCTCGTGCTGGTGGAGGGGCTATCCTACAAGGAAGCGGCAGCGGTGCTGGGCGTGCCCATGGGCACATTGACGTCGCGGCTGGTGCGTGGGCGCGGCGCGTTGTTGGAACTGATGGGAGAGGCGGCATGACGGACATAGACGAAGCCATGCTGATCGCGCTGGTCGATGGCGAACTGGACGAGGTGAACCGGCGTCGGGTCGAGCGGGCGGTGGCCGCCGATCCGGCCCTGGCGGCGCGGCTGGCGCAGCATCGTTCGTTGCGCGCGCGACTGGCGGGCCATTATGCGCCTGTGGCGCAGGAGCCGGTGCCAGATCGTTTGCGCGCGGTTCTGGAGGACAGCGCGACGGTGACGCCTCTGGCGCGCCCAGCGCCCCGCTGGCGTGGCTGGGCGATGGGCGGGGCGATCGCCGCCAGCCTTGTGCTGGGGCTGGGTCTGGGGCGCATGTCGGGCGAGGAGCCGGGATCGATCGGCATGCAGGGCGGCGTGATGGTGGCGCAGGGCGCGCTCGCGACCGCACTCGACGGGCAATTGGCGTCTGCGCAGCGGGATGGACCGATCCACATCGGCCTGAGCTTCCAGCGCAAGGGCGGCGGCTGGTGCCGAAGCTTCGATGGCGCCATTGCGGGCGTCGCCTGCCGCGAAGGGACAGGTTGGCAGGTGCAGCAGGCTTTGCCCGGCGCGGGTTCTCAAACCGCCTATCGACAGGCCTCGTCCGCCGACGCGCGGGTCATGGCGACGGTGGACGCGCTGATCGACGGCGCACCGGTGGATGCCGCCGGGGAAAAGGCGGCGCAGGCGAAGGGCTGGCGGTGAGTTGCGGCGTTCTCCCGCACAGGCAAGAGAACGCCGCCTCATTGTCTAGGCATGCGCCACCGCATGACCCGCGCAGCATGCGGCACGGCTGCTTTCGACATAGTCCGGGTCATGCCACCAATAATGTTGATGAGCGTCCGCCAGCATCGGCAGCATCTTGCTCGCCGCCGCCTGCGGCTTTGCATTGACGAAGGGCGCCATCAGCGCCTCGGGCGTATGGACGACGCCGTTGGCGATCACCTGCTGCACATTCGCAACGGCGGCGACATCCTTCAGAGGATCGCCGTCCACCAGGATCAGGTCGGCCAGCATCCCGCGCTCGATCCGGCCGACCGGTTCGCCCAGAAATTCGCCGCTCCAGCGCGTCGTCATCAACAGCGCTTCATAGGGCGAGATGCCGAACTTGACCATGCCGCGCAGGTTGAGGTGCAGGCTGATCGCGGTCAGGTCGATCGGCGCGTCGGTGCCGGAAAAGGGATGCCA
Organism: Sphingobium sp. 3R8; assembly: GCF_020166615.1. Lineage (NCBI taxonomy): Bacteria > Pseudomonadati > Pseudomonadota > Alphaproteobacteria > Sphingomonadales > Sphingobiaceae > Sphingobium > Sphingobium sp. 3R8. The sequence goes on from NZ_JAIQXR010000019.1 coordinate 71,585, forward strand.
TCCCGCCGCCAGCGTCATCTTGATCTGTTCGACCTGCCGTTCCAGCGAGGCAAGCATCGGCTTGCCGCCGTCGCCCGACATCGCCTTCACCCGCGCGCGCAGCTTGTCATATTCCCATGGGGGATAGAGCGTCGTGATGCGCGGATCGCGCGTAAAGCCGTCGTCCAGTCCCAGCAGGGACGTGGCCGCGAATAATGTCGGCGTGCGCCCCGCCTTGGCCGCGGCGAACAGGTCGTTGACGTCATGATAGCCGCCGCCGAGCGAGGTGATGGTGCGCGAATAGCCGTAGCGGTTGGTCGCACCGGTATGCTCCATGCAATCCATGCCGCTGTGCAGGGCGGGATAATGATAATGGGACGACAGGTGCATCCCCATCTTGTGGGAAGCGTCAACCACCTCCTTCTGCGTGTCGTGGCGCAGGCGGACATAGGTTTTCACCATGTCGTAATCGAGCGCCTTCGCGCGCTCCAGCTCCAGCGCCATCTGGCCCTTTTCGGTCACAGGGCGCATGAAATTGTAGAAGATGCGCCCGCCGTCGATCGCCTCGCCGGTGGCGTAATGGCGCGCGGCGATGCGCTTGCCGCTCTGGATCGCCTCGCGATCCTCGACCATATGATAGGCGGGGCAACCGGGTGACCGTGTCGCCGTCACGCCCATCGCCAGCCACAGCCGCCCCATCCGGTCGCCATAGCCATAGCCCGCCATCTGCCGGTGGGTGTGCATGTCGATCAGGCCCGGCATCAGCGTCAGGTCGGGCGCGTCGATCAGCCTGGCGTTGGCGTCCGATGCGCCCGCGCCGCGCGGCGTCACGGCGGCGATCAGGTTGCCGTCCAGCACGACATCGACTTGAGTCTTGTAATCGGCCGAGAGAGCATCCCAGACTTTGCCCGCCCGTACGACGGTGCGATCCGAAGGCTTGGCATTGGCCCAATTGAGGCGGCAGGGCACGGTCTGCGCTGCGCCGCCGGTGGCGGATACGATGCGCAGCTTGCCGTTGCTGAGATAAAGCAATTTGCTGCCGTCGCCGCTCCAGCTTGGCGCGTCGGTGACTTCGGTAGTGATCTGCTTCGGCGCGGCGGTAAAGCTGCCGTCGGGCGCGACCGGCGCGACCCACAGGGTGCTGGCGAAGACGAAGGCCATGCGCGCGCCGTCGGGCGACCAGACCGGGCCGTCATGGCCGCGTGTGCCGAGCGACTTGCCGTCGAACACAGGGCGATATGTGCCCTTGCCGGTAGCGAGGTCGACGGTCAATATCTGGCTGGCGCCTTCGCGATAGCGGCCGGTGACGGGCTTGAACGCGGCATAGGCGATGGTCTTGCCACCGGGGCCGAAGCTGGGGCGGCCCGGTTCCCAGATAGCGTCGAAGCGTTTCGTGACCACGCCGCTCGCGACATCGACCGTATGGAGCGCGCCGTCCTGGTCGAGGAAGGCGATCATCTTGCCGTCCTGCGACCAGTTGCCCCAGGCGACCGCCTTGTCGGGGATGTTGGTGAGCTGCTTTTCCTTGCTCGTAGCGACGTCATGCAGCCACATGTCCAGCGTGCCGCCACGGTCGCAGGAATAGGCGATGGTCCTGCCGTCGGGCGACCAGGCGGGGTCGCATTTGTGGAATCCGTCGCCGACGATTTTCTTCGGCGCGCCGCCGACGGGCATCAGATAGAGGTCGTTGAGCGCAGCGAAGACGATATGTTTGCCGTCGGGCGAGAGCATTGGCGCAGCGATGCCCACCACGGGCTTTGCCGTGGTGGAGGTGAAGTCGCGAGCCTTCTTCCGATAGCTGGGCGTAGTGACCGGCACGTCGGTCCGGAAGGGAATGACGCTCGCCTTGCCGCCTTTCAGGCGGCGCAGCTTGCCGCCGGACCCGTAGAGGATCGCGCCGTCCTTGGCAAAGGCAGAGCGGAAGGGATAGAGATCTTCGCCGACGACGATATCCTTGCCGTCATGGACTAGCGTCATCGTCCCCGGCTGCACGCGGGTATAGGCGATGGTCCCATCGGGCGCGAAGGCAGGGGCCATGATCGCCGAAGGGTTGAAACGGTCGGCCGATGGCGTGACCGACGCCACGTCGGTCACCGCCCCGCTGGCGATGTCGATCGTGACCAGCTTCGTGCCCCCCGCGACATAGGCGACGCGCTTGCCGTCGGGCGACCAGGCGGGTTCGCTGTCGTTGGTCGTGCCCATCGACAGGGGCGTGACCTGGCCGCTCGCCACGTCGAGCAGGTAGATGGCGTAGCGGCCGTCCGCCCGGTCGCTGGAAAAGGCGATGGTCTTGCCGTCGGGCGACCAGCGTGGTTCGCGATCGTCCAACAGGCCATCGGTGTGCTGGCGCATGTCGCCGCCGTCCGCTGCGATCGACCAGAGGTGGAAATTGCCGGTGCGATAGGATTGGAAGACAATCCGTTTGCCGTCGGGCGACCAGTCGGGCTGCGCGAGATCGTCAAAGTCGCCGGTCAAGCGGGTCAGCGGCCCGCCTGACACCGGCATCGTCCAGAGGATGCCCAACAGGTCGAAGGCGATCGTCCGCCCGTCGGGCGACAGGGCGAGGGCGACGTTGGTGCAGTCTTCGACCTTGACGATCGTATCCTGTCCCGGCGCCGGGGCGCCTGCCGTCCCCTGCGCCACCGACGTCGCGCTGCCCGCGGCAAGCAGCCCGATTCCGCCCGCCGCGAGTGCTTCGCGGCGGTTGACACCCTTGGTCTTCGTCATATCAGAACTCCAGGTTGAACCGGCCATAATAGAAGCCGCCGCTGATGCCGTAGGGGGCGTAGGCGTTGTAAAGGCTGCCCGCGAGCCGGTTCACCGGCTTCAGCTTGTTGGGATAGGTGTTGAGCAGATTGTTCGCGCCGATCGACAGCTTGACGCCCTTGGCCAGCTTGTAGCCCAGTTCGAGGTCGAGAATGACCTTGGGCTTCAGTTCCTCGTCGGCATAGCCCGACGTACAGGTCGCCGACACGGTCGAGCAGGACATCCAGTCAGCGGTGTGCAACACCGGCAACGCCGCGCGCTGGGTGACCTTGCCAAAGCGCGTGGCGCGCAGATTGGCGTTGATCGGTCCATTCTCCCAAAGGAAATTGGCGATGAACTTGTTGCGCGGCGTGCCTTCGCTGAGGTCACCCTGACGATCACGCGCGACGAAGGAGACGCCGCTGCCACCCGTCGGCGGCGGATCGATATGGGTGAAGATGGTCTTGTTGAAATTGGCCGACAAGGAACTCGTCAGATGGCCTATGCCGCCCAGATCGGCGCGATGGGTGGCGACGATATCCAGGCCGCGGGTCCGCGTATCGGCGGCATTCGAGAAAATGAGCGCGCCGAAATTGCCAGCATAGCCGTTGGCGTTCAGGATATCGACGACAGCCGTGCCGGACAGCGTGCCGCTGAGCAATATCCGGTCCTTCACCTTGATCTGATAGGCATCGACGGTGAGGTTGAAGTTGGGCAGGGGCGTCAGCACCAGCCCCGCCGAGAAGCTGGTCGATTTTTCAGGTTTGAGCGCAACGGCGCCGAGCGCCTGCGCCGCGGCGCTATCGACCGGCAGCGCGACCACGGGACGCAACTGGCTGACGCCGTCGATGACCACGCCGATCGTGCTGGACGAATTATAATGTTGCTGCTGGAGCGTGGGTGCACGGAAGCCAGTGCTGGCCGTGCCACGGATCGCTATGCCCCTGACGGGTTCTATGCGCAGCGACGCCTTGCCCGTATCGGTGGTGCCGAAATCGGAATAATCCTCATGTCGCCCGGCAAGGCCGAACTCGACGCCCTCGACGATCTTGCCTTCGATATTGCCGTAGGCGCTCCAATTGTCACGGCTCCAGCTACCCGATCCTTCGGGGGTGAAGCCGATGACGCCCTGCGACCCGATGCCGCTGGCAAAGGTGCCGCCGCGCCAGCCGCCCGTCGGGAAGATATAGCCGCCGTTGATATAGGACACCGCATCGCCGGGGCTGATGACGAACTTGTTCTTCTTATACTCGCCGCCCACCGCGACCGAGAGCGGCCCGGCAAGGCCGATGTCGAATTCCTTGCTGAGGTCGAGATTGCTGACCCATTCGTCGAAGCGCAGCTTGCCGAGGTAGAAATGGGTCGGGCTTGCCGGCCCGAGCGAGGGGTTGAGCGAGGTCGTCTGGGCATATTTGACCTCGTCCTGGCCGTAGCTGGTGCTGAGGTCGAAATGCACGCCGCCGCCCACTTCGCCGCGCAGGCCGCCCGCAAACTGGAAATCCTCGTCATAGACGTGGATGCGCGGGATATAGCCTTCGGGATAGATTTCCAGAATATTATTGGCGGCCTGCGGTGTGCGATAGGTGAGCCAGCCCGCGGCATGGCGCTTGGAATAGGTGCCGAAACTATAGAGTTCCAGGCTGTCCCCTACCGGCATCATCGCATCATAGCCCAGATTGCCGCCGATCACCTGCGGCTGGCCATATTTGGCGCGGATGCGGTCGGGATCGGCGTTGCGCGGGTCGCCGGTCGGATAGAATTGCCCGGTGATCGGGCTGCTCTTCGTGATAGTATTATCCTGCAGCACGCCGTCCGCCGACAGGTGGACATAGCCGCCGTCCTGGCCCAGGGCGAACCCCTTGTCGACCTGCCAGCGCCCCTGCCAGCCACCATTGTCGGCGGTGCTGCCCATGGTCAGCGCCGCGCCGCCCGACGTATCGTTCTTCAGGATGATGTTGACCACGCCGGCGATCGCATCGGAGCCATATTGCGCCGATGCGCCATCGCGCAGCACCTCGATCCGCTGGATCGCGTTGCCGGCAATCAGGTCGAGGTCAGGCGGCGACTGGCCGTTCTGGACCGACCCGTTGATGAAGAGGGTCGCGGTATTGTGCCGACGCTTGCCGTTCACCAGCACCAGCAACTGGTCGCCGCCGAGGCCGCGCAGCGACAGGGTGCGCACCGCCCAGCTCGCGCCCGCGCCATTGTTCGACACGTTGATCGAGGGGACCAGCGTGCCGAGCAGGTCGCGCACCGACTGTTTGCCGCTCGATTCCAGATCCTTTTCGCCCAGCACGTCGATCGGCGCCAGGCTTTCGGCGACGGTGCGGTTCGTGGTGCGCGTGCCGGTGACGATGATCGGCGTTGCATCCTCGACCGGTTCGGGGGCGGGGGCCATGGTCATGGCCTGCGCGCCCGTACCCGGCAGGGTCGCCTGCGCATATTGCAGCGCGAGCGGGCTGCGGCGCGCGGCGCTGCGATTGGCGGGGGCGGCCAGGGCGATCACGCCCGCGCCGGCAGGGGTAGAAGTGAGTTCGGTGCCGGCCAGCAGCCGGGCGAGGGCGTCCTGCGTCGACAACCATCCCTGGATGCGGCGGCTGCGGATCGCGGCGACCTCGTCATAGGGGAAGAGGATGCGGACGCCCGACTGGGCCGACAATTCCCGCAGCGCGCTGCTGAGTGGCTGGACATGGATGTCGAATTTATGCCGCTGGGTCAGCGTGGCGTCCGGCGTCGCGGCGGCGAGAAGTTGCGTAGGCGAGACGAGGCAGATGGCGAGGGCGATCCCCGCCATGGCATGGCGTTTATGCATGTGTCTGTTCCCCTGCTGTAACGGCATTTCCTGCCGCTCTGCTGTCTCCAACGAAGAAACTTTAGGGTTCCGCTATCGCGAATACTGGACAGGCAATATAAAATCTTTCTCATGGATTTATGAGAAGCGCTGGGCGTCCGGTCGCCGCCGCGAACCCCGCACGCCGATGCGGTCATGCGGGGCCATCACCCCCTGGTCTGCAAAATCCAGCGATCGACGCCTTCCAGGCCGATTGCGGTCAGGCGTCCCGAAAAGAAGGCGCCGGTGTCGATGCCGATCCGGCCCGCTTGTTCGTCCACATCGGTGCTGATGCTATGGCCATGGACGACCATGCTGGGATGGCGGCCGCGATGCGTCAGGAATTCCTGTCTGATCCAGCGCAGGTCGGCCGGGCTTTGATCTTCCACCGGCACGCCGGGGCGAATGCCGGCATGGACGAACAGATAGTCGCCGATCGCGATGCTGTCGGGCAGGGCGTCGAGGAAATCGACATGCGCGCGCGGCACATGGCGCTCCATCCAGGCGGCCAGTTCGGCATCGGTCATCACCCGGAACAGCGCGGGGTCGAGGCCATAGCTGGCCAGCGTCGCTTCGCCCTCCATGCGCCGGAACAGAGGCAGGGCGCGCAAGTCGCCGCGTGCCGCCAGGATGAAGGCTTCCTCATGATTGCCCTTGAGGCAGCGTACGTCGCCGCCCGATGCCGCCAACGCCATCACCCGCTCCACCACGGCACGGGAATCAGGGCCGCGATCGACCAGGTCGCCCAGCAGGATCAGGCTGATCGGCTTGCGCAGCCGGACATCGTCGTCGCGCGCGATCATCGCCAGCAGCGCGTCGAGAAGGTCGGCGCGGCCATGCACGTCGCCGATCGCATAGACCCGCCGGTCAGCGCCGATATCGGGTCGCGCACCCCGTAATTCGCTGCACCAGAAGCTCATGGCGCATAGTGTCGCATCACAGGCGGGGCAATGTCACGCCCTGCTGCCCCATATATTTGCCCGCGCGGTCGGCATAGCTGACCTCGCATGGTTCATTGCCCTGCAGGAACAGGAACTGGCACGCGCCTTCATTGGCGTAGATCTTTGCGGGCAGCGGCGTCGTGTTGGAAAATTCCAGCGTCACATGCCCCTCCCAGCCCGGTTCCAGCGGCGTCACGTTCACGATGATGCCGCAGCGGGCATAGGTGGATTTGCCGAGGCAGATGACCAGCACGTCGCGCGGCACGCGGAAATATTCGACCGTGCGGGCCAGCGCGAAGCTGTTGGGCGGGATGATGCAGCAGTCGGTCTGGCGATCGACGAAATTCTTGGGATCGAAATCCTTCGGATCGACGATCGTACTGTCGACATTGGTGAAGATCTTGAATTCGTCCGCCACCCGCGCGTCATAGCCGTAAGAGGACAGGCCATAGCTGATGCAGCCTTCGCGCCGCTGGCTCTCCACGAACGGCTCGATCATGCCGGTGCTCAGCGCCTGTTCGCGAATCCACTTGTCGGAAAGAATGGCCATGTCGTGTCAGCTCTTTTTCATGGGACCGATGCCCAGGTCCGCAGGACCGAAGGCATGGGGGAGGAGGTCTGCGACCTTAAGGTCCAGGATGCGGTCGCCGCTGGGCGTGGCGCAATAGATGGCAAGGGTGCGGCCGGCCATCTGTTCGGCTTCGTTCATGATCTGGCGGCAGCGCCCGCAGGGTGTGACGAGCGCTTCTTCCCCAGCATCCATGGCGCCACCGACTACGGCGATTTCCGTTACGTCAGCGAAATGACCTTGTGCGTTGACACTGGCGAGCGCGACCGTTTCGGCGCAGAGCGACAGGCCGTAGCTGGCATTTTCGAAGTTGCAGCCAGTGACGATCGTGCCATCGGTCAGCCGCACCGCCGCGCCCACCGCAAAGCGGCTGTAGGGCGCATGGGCATGGGCCATCGCCCCCCGCGCAGCCGCAATCAACTGTCCAACTCGTTGTTCGTCTCGCATCATGGCGTCACCACATTCCACCGGACCGGGCCATCGATGCCGTCGATATGCCGCATGTCGCTGGCTGTCCACATCACCCAGGGCTTGGTCGCATAATCGGGCGGGAAGAAATTGCCGTCCAGCCACAAGGTCCGGTTGATGCCGGAGCCGATATCATAAGCCTTGTCGAAATCCTCGGTCACGTTGAGCAGCACGGTCTTGCCGGCATGGCCCTCGATCAGATTGACCAGCGTGTTGAGTTCCGACAGCAGCAGGTCGCGGTTCGGCCGGGCGGTGCAGGCGGGGGAGAAGGCGAGGCGGATCACCGGCGGCAGAGCGGCGTTGTCGCGCGGCACCGTGGTCATGTAGCGGGTCGCCTGATCGCTGGCGAGGCGACAAGGGGTGAATTCGAGCAGCGCGCCGTAGCGCAGGCCCGCTGCGCGCGCCGCGCGCCAATTGGCGGCGAAGGCCGGGTCGCGCCGGTCGGCGGCGTCGGCGGCGCGGATATAGGCGAAGTCTGCGCCCTGCGCCGCCAGCGTGCCCCAGTCGACCGGACCATTGTCGGCGCTGATGCTGACGCCCTGCACCGGATATTGGTCACGGCTGGGCGCCCAGCCGCGCGCATAGAGCCACAGCGCCAGCGCCAGCGCCGCGACCACCGCCAGTCCCGCACCGATGCGGACCAGCAGGCCCCCCAAAGTCACAACCCTGATCGTTCTACCCCTTGATATGCAGCACGCAGATCAGCGTGAAGAGCCGCCGCGCCGTGTCGAAATCGACGTCGATCTTACCCTCCAGCCGCTCCTTCAGCACTTCCGCCGCATCATTGTGGATGCCGCGCCGGGCCATGTCCACCGTCTCGATCTGTTGCGGGGAAGCGTTGCTGATCGCCTGATAATAGCTGTCGCAAATGGCGAAATATTCGCGGATCGGGCGACGGAAGCGGCCCAGGCCCAGGATGATCGCCTCCAGCGGCGCGTCGTCCTCCCGGTTGATCTCGATCACCAGCCGTCCGTCCTCGACCCGCAGCACGACCTTGTACGGGCCGGCATAGCCGTCGGCATGGACCCGCTGCGGCGCGAAGTGATTATCCTCAAGCAGGTCGAAGATCGCGATGCGCCGTTCCTGCTCCACGTCGGCATTGCGCCACAGGATCGTGCGCTGGTCCAGCTGGATGTCTATGATGCGCGGATCGGCCATGGTGAAGCCCATAGTCAGTGCGGCGGCGCGCGGCGAAAAGCAAGCGCGACTTATCCACAGATGGTTTCCGCCTTGGCCCTTGCGCGGCGTGCGCCGGCAGAGGAAAGAGAGGCCATGGTCGAACTGCTGAAAATCAATCCCGCCGACAATGGCGGCACCGAATTGCCGCGCAACGTGGAGGCCGAAGCCGCGCTGCTGGGCGCGATCATGATCGACAACCGCATTGCCGAGGATGTCCAGCTCAAGATCAAGGCCGAACATTTTTTCGAGCCGCTGCACGGCCGCATCTACGACGCGATCATGCGCCTGCTCGACAAGGACATGATCGCCAATCCGGTCACGCTCAAGCCCATGCTGGACATGGACCCGGCATTGAAGGAACTGGGCGGGGCGGGCTATCTGGCGCAACTGACCGGCAATGGCGCGGCGCTGATCGGCGCGCGCGACTTCGCCACCCAGATCTACGATCTGGCGTTGCTCAGGGAACTGGTCAATGTCGGCCGCGAACTGGTTGAAAATGCGCTGGACACCAGCGAAGCCGTCAATCCGCGCGAGCAGATAGAGGCGGCCGAAGTCGCGCTCTACAAAGTGTCGGAGGGCGAGGGCGAGGGTGGTTCGGTCAAGAGCTTCCTCATGGCCTCCACCGCGGCGGTGCAGGTGGCGGAGCGTGCGCTCAACAGCGGCGGTCATGTGTCGGGGATCACGACCGGGATCAACAGCCTGAACGCCAAGATCGGCGGCCTGCACAATTCGGACTTGATGATCCTGGCCGGTCGGCCGGGCATGGGAAAGACGTCGCTGGCGACGAACATCGCCTATAATGCGGCGTCGCGCTGGTTGCGCGACAATGCCGACGGCATCCCGGCGGAAAAGAATATGGGCGCCAAGACCGCCTTCTTCAGCCTCGAAATGTCGGCCGACCAGTTGGCGACCCGCGTTCTGGCCGAACAGTCGGGCATCAGCGGCGAAGCGCTGCGCATGGGCAAGATCAGCCGGGCGGACTTCCAGAATCTGTCGCGCGCGGCGCGAGAGTTGCAGGAATTGCCTTTATTCATCGATGATACGCCGGGCCTGACCATCGCCGCGCTGCGCACCCGCGCGCGTCGGTTGAAGCGGCGGCATGATATCGGTTTCATCGTTGTCGACTATCTTCAGCTATTGCAGGGCACCGGCCGCGGCAACGAAAATCGCGTCAACGAGATTTCGGAAATCTCGCGGGGTTTGAAGACGTTGGCGAAAGAATTGCATGTTCCGGTGCTGGCGCTGTCGCAGCTCAGCCGTGCGGTGGAGCAGCGCGAAGACAAAAGGCCGCAGCTCTCCGACCTGCGCGAATCCGGCTCGATCGAGCAGGATGCGGACATGGTCTGGTTCGTGTTCCGCGAGGATTATTACGAAGCGGCCAAGGAACCCAAGCCCGACGATGAGGCGGCCTACGCCACGTGGAAGGAAAATATGGAGCGAATCTACGGCCTGGCCGAGGTCATCATCGCCAAGCAGCGCCACGGCTCCACCGGCCGCATCCGCATGAAGTTCGACGCGAAGATCACGCGATTCTCGGACATTGCGGACGATAGCTATCAGGATTTGAACTACGAATAACCTGGCCGATCAGCCCCCGTTCGTGTCGTCTGACACGAACGGGGGCATGGGCGCCTAGCCCTTCGCCCGCGCGGCGACCCGTTTCTCCAGCATCGACAGCGGCATCGCACCTTCCTCAAGGATGGCGTGGAACTGCTTGAGATCGAAAGCTTTTCCCTGCACGGCCTGGGCGTCGGCGCGGGCTTTCGTCCAGACGCCATGGCCGACCTTATAGCTCGTCGCCTGACCTGGCTGGGTGCAGTAGCGCTCGACCTCCCGCTGGCAGCGGGGACGGGCGAAGCCGGTCTTCTCCACCATATAGTCGGTCGCCTGCTTCACATCCCATTTCTTCGCATGGATGCCGGTGTCGACCACCAGTCGCGCCGCGCGGAAGAGGAAAGACTGGAGATAGCCGGCCCGGTCGAGCGGCGTCGCATAGCCGCCCAGTTCGTCGGCCAGTTGCTCGGCATAGAGCGCCCAGCCTTCGCTATAGGCGCTCATGAAGGCGGTCTTGCGCAGCATCGGGATGTCGCCGGCTGTCTGGGCGGTCGAGATCTGGAGGTGATGGCCCGGCACGCCCTCATGATAGGTCAGCGCCGGCAGGCCATATTTCGGCCAGTCGCCGACATCCTTGAGATTGATGAAATAGATGGCGGGCCGCGATCCGTCGAGCGCGGCGCGGTTATAATAGCCGTTGGAGGCGCCATCCTGAATCTCGACCGGCACCGCGCGAATTTCCAATGCCGTGTCGGGAATGGTGGTGAAGGCGTTGGGAAGTCTGGCCTTCATCGCATCGAGATCGCGATTGAGCTGCGCCAGCAAGGCCGTCCGCCCGTCCGTGCTGTCGGCATAGAGTTGCGAGGGTTCGACATTGAGCGCGGCGAGGCGCTCGCCGATCATGCCCTTGCTGTAGCCCGCGCCCTTCAAAATGGTGTCGAGCTGGGCGCTGATATCGGCCACCTGCTCCAGTCCCATGGCGTGGATCTGGTCAGCGGACAGGTCGGTCGTCGTCGCGCTCTTGAGCGCGGCGGCATAGATTTCATCGCCGCGCGGCGTGCGCCATATGCCATCGCCAGCCGCGGTCTTGCCCCGTAGACTTTCGATCGCGGCGATCTGCTCGTCCAGCGCGGGGTAGATGGATTTTTCCACTACCGCGGCCGCCTGCGCCTGCCAGTCGCCCGCGATCCCCTTGGCGGCGGCGCGCTTGACCAGCGACTGGACCATCGAACTGTCGGGGGCGGGCTGCCCGCGCAGCTTCTTCATCTGGCCGAGCGTCAGGTCGAGCGACCAGCCCGGCGCCAGATAGCCGCGCGCGGCTTCGTCGCGCTGGAGCGCGGTGTCGGTGCGCAGGTTGCGGGCGAAGGCTTCCAGCCGCGCGACATAGGCGTCGCCATCGGCGGCGGCGTTGATGGTGTGGGCGGTATTCAGGAAATCGGGCGTCGAGAAATAGCTGCCGCCCTGCTGGAAGATGCGATAGGGGCGCACCGCGCTGTTCAAGCCGAATTTGGCTGGCGCAACGGTCTGCTGGTCCAGCGCGTAGAGAATGACGTCGAGATTGAGCCGCTGCGCATCGGACAGGCTAGCGGCCTTATAGCTGTCCAACTCCTTGATCGCGCCTTGCGTCGCGGCCAACCGTTTCAGCATCGCAGACTTGCTGTTGTCGTCGAGCTGGCTTTTGGCCCCAGCACGCGCGCCCTTGTCGAGGCCCAGGCTGGTGACGAAGCTGGGCGAGAGGTCCAGTTGCCGCTCGAAAATGGCGGCGAAGGCGGCCGACAGGCGCGCATCGTCGCTACCGGCTGCCTGCGCCAGCGCGCGGGGGGCGCCGGCGGTAAGCGCGACGGCGCCGGTGGTGGCGAGGAATTGACGGCGGTCCATGGGGCGACTCCCTTATGTCTGACAATGGGCCATGTATATCGCCGGGCTGGCATGGTTCGTCCAGCCGCTTGTAACTTAGTTACGCAAACGAGACAGATTCAACCGGGCAGCGCGAAACGTTTGGCGAGGCCATGATATAGCCGTTCCTTGCTGACGAGCTGGGCCGAAAAGTCGGCGACCAGGGCCGCTGCGAGCAGGGGCATCATCAATCCGCGGCTGGCGGTGGTTTCGGAAATGATGATGACGGCGGTCAACGGCGCGCGGACGACGCCGGTGAAATAGGCGACCATGCCCAGCAGCACCACGGCGCCCTGCGGATAGCTGGGGAACAGGCTGCGCAGCATGTCGCCGATGCCGGCGCCAACCGACAAGGAGGGTGCGAAGATGCCGCCCGGCAGGCCGGATATGGCGGTTGCCAGCGTCGACACGAATTTCGCCGCGCCGAACCACAATGGCACGTCTCGCCCGGTAATGACCGCCTGCGCCGTTTCGTAGCCCGTGCCCCAGGTCAAGCCCGTTGCGACCCCCATGATCGCGACCGCGGACCCGCACAGCAAGGCAAGTCGGACCGGCCGCTCGCGCAGCCACCGCATCGGCTTCCATTGGGTGGAGCCGGACGCCAGCATCAGCCGGGAAAAGAGGCCGCCGGCGATCCCGCCCAGAAAGCCCGCCACCGGTGCGGCGATCAGCGCGTCATGGACGCTCAACGTCTGGCGCATCTCCCCGAAATAGACATAGTCGCCGGCCAGCCCCAGGCTGACCATGCCCGCGATCAGCACGGCGGCCATCACCAGCAGGGTCATGCGCTGCTCATAGGCGGCCGCCAGTTCCTCGATGGCGAAGGCGACCCCGGCCAGCGGCGTGTTGAACGCCGCCGCCACGCCCGCCGCGCCACCGGCGATGAACACCGACGCGCGCAGCGGGATGCGCATGAAGCGGTGCATATAGCCCATGATGCTGGCGGCGATCTGGACCGTCGGACCTTCGCGGCCCACCGACGCGCCGAACAGCAAGGTGCCGATGGTCAGCCAGAATTTGACGAAGGCTGTGCGGGCGGACACCAGTTGCTTCATCCCTGCGTCGGGATTGCGCGCGGCGGCGATTACCTGCGGTATGCCCGATCCTTTGGCGGCAGGGGCGAGCTTCATCGTGATCCAGGCGAAGGCGGCGAACCCCAGGGGCGTCACGACCAGCGGAAGCCACCAGCACCAGGCGACCATGCGCCGGAACAGCGCGCCGGCATGGTCGGCCAGTTCGGCGAACAGCAGCGCCGTCAGGCCGACCAGCACCGCGCCGGCCAATATGGCGATACGCCGCCGCCAGATCAGTGCTTCGGGGCCATGGCGGCGCATGATGACGCGTGCCCGCCGCCGGAACAGGCGAAGCTGTCCGATCATGATAGTGGCGCCATGCCGATAATCCGCCCGTGCTGCGACCGGTCAGGCCGGGAAGGCCGACCCATAGCGACGTCGGGTGCGAGACGGAACCCCGCAAGGCCGATTTTTCCGGCCTTCCGATGGATCGGAAGGTCGGCAGTCGGGCGGGACTTTCTGAATCGATCATATGGAAGGGCGTGACGGCGCGTGGAGGCCGCCGTCCGATTTCAGGCTGGAGAGACGATCCGTTCAGAAGCCGGTGACAATGTTGCGTGGATGCTCCCCGGTGCCGGCAGCGTTACGGCGGCGGGCATCTGAAGATGAGCTTCGAGCAGGTCGAGAATATGGCTGTCCTCCTGCGCGTCGAATTTGCGGGCGAACAGGTCGGGGCTGAGCGTCAGTCGCAGCGCGTCGCGGGTGACGAAGGTGCGGGGGCGCAGCTTGATGTCTCCATCGGGGATCCAGTCGATCGTGCGCAGATCGTCATTGACCACCTTGCCGCCGGCAAAGGCGTTCATCATGAGTGTCTGGAAAAAACCTTCGTCGGCAATCAGGGTGCGGCGATAAAATTGCTTGAAGCGGCGGGCCGCAGGTGCGTGGCAGGCGAAGGCGCAGAATTCGCGCGTGACCGCCTTCCACTGGGTGCCGATATAGTGCGTGATCCCGGCCATCGGCCGGCGACGTATGCCAGTGCGCACGATGCGGTTGAAGGCTTCGACGAAATAATGGCTGAGGCGATTCATCGTGTCCGGGCGAACCGCCTGTTGGGGTACGTTGCGGATGAACTCCGTGCCGTCATGGCGGGCCAGATAGTCGGCGATATAGGCCTGAGACTTGAGCGGAAAATCCTGCCCGCTCAAATTGATAAAATAACGCCAGTCCGCATTCATCTCCAGCAGCTTGGCCATGCCCCGCAATTCGGCGTCCACCAGACTGTACCCGCCCCACAGCATCTTGCGCGACGGTAGCATGGCGACGTTGATATAGGGTTTGAGGAAGGCGGCGATGTCGGCCGTCATGGCTGCGCCCGATCGCTGGTCTACATGGATCAGATAGTGGTTGCCCGGCACATAGATGGCCTGGAACATGCGTTTGAACTGCTCGGGAAAGCGATGGACGAGGATCAGATAGGCGATCATGCAGGGCGTACTCCATCGGGCACGCATCGGGCCGATCGACCGATGCGATGCAGGTGTTTCCAGCCTTTTGGAAAATGATCGAACCGGAGTTCGACCGACATAAGGGGTTCAGGTCGAAGCGAGGCCGCCCCGGTCCTATGCCGAAATCGGCATATGGGGACTAAATGCAGCGATTGTTAGGGGCCGCCGAAATCAGGCGGCCATGATTGGCAGGAGCGGCGGCGCAGGACGGGCGGCACAGGCTTGCCTATATCAGAACACCGGCTGGTTGGCGGGGTCTTCGGGATCGACGACGGGGATCGGTGTGACCGGCGAATGGATACCGCATTCCACCTTGTCCCAGCCGCGCCAGCGGCCCGCACGCGGGTCTTCGCCCGGCATCACCTTCGACGTGCAGGGTTCGCAGCCGATCGACAGATAGCCTTGCGCCTCCAGCGGATGGCGAGGCAGTTTCTCGGCCTCGAAATAGGCCTCCAGATCGGCCTTGTTCCAGTCGCCCAGGGGGTTGAGCTTGAGCCGGCCGTCTTCGACTTCGAAACGGGGCAGGTTCTGGCGCGTCACCGACTGGAACGCTTTGCGGCCCGAAATCCAGGCATCCAGGCCATCCTTGGCGCGCTTCATCGGTTCGACCTTGCGGATTTCGCAGCAGCCGTCCGGGTCGTAGGACCAGCGCAGGCCGGTCTCGTCCTTCTTGGCGATGACGTCGGCGATCGGAGTCACCGTGCGGCTGTCGGTAAAACCGAAGCGCTTGATGAGCGTATCGCGATAGTTGAGCGTCTCGGCGAACATCTTCAACGTATCGACGAAGATCACCGGAATGGTCGGATCGGCCTTCGCCACCAGATCGAGCAGCACCGCGCTTTCCGTGCCGAAGGAGGAGACGACGGCGACATTGCCGGCGAGCCCTTCTGCAAACACGGTCTTGAGCATGGTGATCGTATCGACGCCCTCAAACCGCGCGTTCAGCGCATCGGCCTGTGCCTGGGTGAAGGCGGGGCGGGCGTCGATCAGGTCGATCTGACGAGCAGGTTCAGCCATTAATCTTCTCCGGGTGCCGTTTCGCCCAAATCGGGGTGCGGCCGTCGATCGCCTTCTGATAGACGTCGGCATAGCGATGGAGCGCGCGGTCGACGGCGGCGTCGTCCAGCGGCTTGGCGGGATGAAAACTGTCGAAACCGCAGCGGCGCATGGCGACGATCTGGTCGACCAGCACGTCGCCCACCGCGCGCAGTTCGCCCCGATAGCCGGATTCCCGCAGGATGCGGGCGGCGGAGTAGCCGCGCCCGTCCCCATAAGCGGGGAAGTTTATCTCCACCAGCGACAGGCGATCGAGATAGGGCAGCAGTTCGCGCGCATCTTCACCCGCTTCGATGCGGACGGCGGTCGAGTTGGACTGGCCGGTAAAGGCCTCGACCGTGACGGAGGGTTCCTGCGCGGCTTCGCCGTCGCGGAAGGACAGGAATTCAACCATAGATCGCCTCCTTGAAGGGCTTCATGCCGATGCGGCGATAGGTGTCGAGGAAGCGTTCGCCACCTTCGCGCTGCGCGAGATAGAGGTCCGTGACCTTCTCGATAGCATCGACCACGCCGTCTTCCGAAAAGCCCGGCCCGGTGATCTGACCCAGCGATGCATCCTCCGCGCCCGATCCGCCCAGCGAGAGCTGGAAATTCTCCACGCCTTTCCGATCGACACCCAGAACGCCGATATGGCCGGCATGGTGATGGCCGCAGGCATTGATGCAGCCCGAAATCTTGACCTTGAGTTCCCCCAGTTCCGCCTGACGCTCCGCCGCAGCGAAGCGCTGCGCGATCTTCTGCGCCAGCGGGATCGAGCGCGCATTGGCGAGGGCGCAATAATCAAGGCCTGGACAGGCGATGATGTCGGTGATGAGGTCGAGATTGGCCTCGGCCAGACCCGCTTCCTCCAGCTTCTGCCAGATGGCGTGGAGGTCGGCCTTCTTCACATGCGGAAGGACCAGGTTTTGCGCATGGGTGACGCGCAGTTCGTCGAGCGAATATTGCTCGGCCAAGGTCGCGACCAGTTCGATCTGCTCCGCCGATGCGTCGCCGGGAATGCCGGTCAGCGGCTTCAAGCTGATATTGACGATGGCATAGCCGGGCGCCTTGTGCGGCGCGACCTGACGATCGACCCAAAGGGCGAAGGCCGGATCGGCGCGTTCGATCGCATCGGACAGGCCGTTTTCATAGGCCGGTGCGGCGAAGAAGGCGCGGATGCGGTCCAGTTCCTCGACCGGCGGGTTGAGGCCCAGCGTGCGCATATGGGCGAACTCTTCCTCGACCTGGCGCTTATAGTCCTCGACGCCAATCTCGTGGACCAGGATTTTGATCCGGGCCTTGTACTTATTGTCGCGGCGGCCGTAGCGGTTATACACGCGCAGGCAGGCTTCCAGATAAGAAATAATCTCATCTTCCGGCACGAAGCCGTTGATAAGCGGTGCGACCATCGGCGTGCGGCCCATGCCGCCGCCAGCATAGACTTCGGCGCCGATCTTGCCGTCTTTCGACACCAGCTTAAGGCCGATATCGTGCAGCCGCATCGCCGCGCGATCATCGTCGCTGGCGATCACGCAAATCTTGAACTTGCGCGGCAGATAGGTGAATTCCGGGTGGAAGCTCGACCATTGGCGCAGCAGTTCGGCCCAGGGGCGGGGATCTGCCACCTCGTCGGCGCTGACGCCGGCATATTGGTCGGAACTGATGTTGCGGATGCAGTTGCCCGACGTCTGGATGGCATGCATCTCCACCGTCGCCAGCTCGGCCAGGATGTCGGGCGCGTCGGCCAGCTTGATCCAGTTATATTGGAGATTTTGGCGCGTGGTGAAGTGACCATAGCCGCGATCATATTTCGCCGCGATCTCGCCCAGCTTGCGCATCTGCTTGCCGCTCAATGTGCCATAGGGGATGGCGACGCGCAGCATATAGGCGTGCAATTGCAAATAGAGGCCATTCATCAGCCGGAGCGGCTTGAACTGATCCTCTGTCAGCGCGCCGGTCAGGCGGCGCTGCACCTGGTCGCGAAATTCCTCGACGCGAGCGTCGACGATGGACTGGTCATAGCTGTCGTAGCGATACATGGTTCAGATCACCCAGTTGCCGGCATCGGCGTCGTTTGGTTTCAGCGTCAGATCGGGGCGCACCGTCGGGCCGAGCGCGCGGATGCGGTCCTTGATATGGGCCGGGCGCACACCGTCTTCGGTGACGGTCGCGTCGATCACATAGGCGCCGACCACGCGCAGCGCGGCTTCCTCGGTGCGGGCGAGGTCATCGCCGCGTTCGCCCACGTCGGCGCTGTCGCCGACCTGGCGCGACCAGCCATCGCCCGCCCACCAGATGACGTCGCCGCTCACAAGATCGTTGCCGGTCAATATCTTCACGAACGCATCTCCGAAATAGTCTCCCCTTTGACGATCCAGTCCGCCAGCACATCTTGCGCCAGCGCATGGGCCGCCACCTCGCCGACCACGATCAGGGCCGGGCTTTTGATCTGCTCGCGCGCCACCATGTCACCCAGGTCGGCGAGCAGCGTGCGCAATGACCGCATGTCGGCGCGCGTACCATTTTCCAGCACCGCGACCGGGATGGCGGGCGACACGCCGTCCGCGATCAGCTTATCGGCGATGTCGGCCGCGGTTGCGACGCCCATATAGATGACGAGCGTGCGACCCTTTCCCGCCAGGCCCGACCAGTCCTGGTCCGTCAGTCCCTTGCACTGGCCTGCGACGAAGCTGACGGCGCTGGACGCATCGCGATGGGTCAGAGGCAATTGCGCCGTCGCAGCGCTGCCAATCGCGGCACTGATGCCGGGCACGACTTCGACCAGCACGCCCGCCGCACGGCAGGCGTCGACTTCCTCGCCACCGCGGCCGAAGATGAACGGATCGCCGCCCTTCAGGCGCACGACATGACGGCCTTCACGCGCCAGATCGACCAGCAGGGCGTTGATCGCGTCCTGTGGCATCGAATGGCGGCTTCGCTGCTTGGCAACGGAGATAAGTTCGGCGTCCGGCGAAGCCAGCGCAAGAATGTCGTCCGACACCAGCCCGTCATGCACGATGACGTCGGCCTGCGCGATCAGGCGCGCGGCCTTGATGGTCAGCAGGTCCGGATCGCCCGGTCCCGCGCCCACCAGGTGGACTGTCGAAGATGCTTTGTCAGCCATGCTGGTCAGATGGCGAAAGCGCCGCGAAAGTTCAATTCAGAATGGGTATGGCGGGGACTAGGAAATGTTTTGGGGAAATATTTTGCCCCTATCTCCGTCAATCGCCCATCACGCTGACGTCGATGTCCTTCAGGCCGACGCCGATTGAGGCGCGGGGTGTTTCGATTTCTGCCGACACCACCGGATAGGCACAATAATCGGCGGCATAATAGGCGCTGGGGCGGTGATTGCCCGAAATGCCGGTGCCACCGAAAGGTGCAGAAGAGGAAGCGCCATTGGTTGGCCGGTTCCAGTTGACCACGCCGGCGCGGACATTGGCCCAGAACTGATTATATTGCTCGGGCGATCCACCGATGAGCGAGGCGGAGAGGCCATAGCGGGTATTGTTCGCTTCCGCGATCGCGTCGCCGAAGTCCGCGACGCGGATGACCTGCAGCAGCGGGCCGAACAGTTCGACATCGGGCCGTTCCTTCATTGCGGTGACGTCGATGATTGCGGGGCTGAGGAAGGGCAGGCCCTTGTGGGGCCGGACCATATGCTTGATCGGCCTGCCGCCATTGCTCATAAGGAAGAGGAAGCTTTCGGTCAGTCCGTCGGCGGTAGGGTTGTCGATCACCGGACCCATATAGGGGGTAGGATTGGCATGGGGATGGTCCACGATCAGCCGGTCGGCCAGTTTCTTGATCTCCGCGATCAGCCGATCCGCGATGCCGTCGCGCACGATCAGGCGGCTGGCGGCGGTGCAGCGCTGACCGCTGCTCATAAAAGCCGACTGGACCACCAGCGTCGCTGCGGCGTTGATTTCGGGCGTGTCCCATACGATGATCGGGTTATTGCCGCCCATTTCCAGCGCCAGTATCTTGGACGGCTGCGCGGCATATTGCCGGTTGATCGCGATACCGGTCTGGGCCGATCCCGTGAAGAGGATGCCGCCGACATCGGGGTGGGCGGCCAGCGCCTTGCCCGCATCCGGGCCGCCGAGCAGCAGTCGGATCGCATCCACCGGTACGCCGGCTTCCTGATAGAGCTTCACCAGCATTTCGCCCACGGCAGGCGTCTTTTCCGACGGCTTGAAAACCACGGCGTTGCCCGCCAGCAGCGCGGGGATGATATGCCCATTGGGAAGGTGTGCGGGGAAATTATAGGGACCAAGCACCGCCATGACGCCATGGGGCTTGTGCCGCACCGACTGGCGCGCGCCCAGCGCCGCTTCCAGCCGGCGCTGGCCGGTGCGTTCGGAATAGGCGGCGACGCTGACGTCGACCTTGCCCATCACCGCATGCACTTCGTTGCGGGCGTCCCATAGCGGCTTGCCGGTTTCGCGCGCGATGAGATCGGCGAGCGCATCTTCCTGCCGACGCACGACGTTGACGAAGCGGCGCAGCGTTTCGATGCGATAGGCGATGGGCTGCGCCGCCCATTTGGGCCAGGCGGCGCGGGCGCGGGCGACTTCCGCGTCGACATCGCCCGTCTCGCCTTGCCAGAGCAGGGCGCCGGTGGCGGGTTCATGGGATGTAAGCGGCGCGACCATTTGACGCGATATATGGCTGAAAAAGGTTAAGGAAAATAGGGCGAAGGCGAGGAGGCAGGCGCGACGTCAATCTATTGTGGCGGTGGCAGGTCTGCGGCCATCAGCCACATCTCTGCCGGCAGTCGCGAGCTGAATGCGCCCACTTCCGATCCGTGCAGCTTCGCGCGCAAGCGCTGTTTGCTCTGTTTGTCAGGGGTCAGGATCGCCACCCGGTCGCCGGGCTGATAGGTGCGATGGCATTCGGTCAGAACATAGTCGTCTATGCCCATATCCTGTTCGTCGGCGGTGCTCAGGTCCGAAAGCACCCGAACAGGTTCGCCGTTTCGTCTTTTTTGCGCGACGATCTC